>CAYXKQ010000061.1:7432-9551 GCA_964465715.1 uncultured Chloroflexota bacterium | reverse complement strand
AATACGGGGAGCGCTTCTACCGGATGTGGCGCTACTACCTGCTCGCCTGCGCCGGCGGATTCAGGGCCCGCAATATTCATCTCTGGCAGCTGGTGTTATCGAAACGCGGCACGGTCGGCGGCTACGTCCCGGTTCGCTGAAATTTCACAGGTGCCGCCTGGCTGCCGTGTCAGGGTCTGATGTTGAATGGAACCGGTTGCGGCACCAGTTTCGAGCGCCCGACACTGGAGTCCGGCTTCGTCGCCCCGGATTTAAATTGGCGGAAACACTTGCGATCTGGGCCGCTTGGCGGTAGATGCCCAAAGCATTTATCCGGATTCGACGACAATAGCAGAGTAGTACTTCCTTACTTCCCGGATTTCAGATGCTGGCCAAATTGACTTCCAAGAACCAAATAACGCTGCCAAAGGCAATCCTGGCGTTGGTGCCGGAGTCTGAGTATTTCGACGTTTCAACCGAAAACGGCGTTATCCGGCTAGCGCCGGTCCAAATCACGAATGCCGATTCGGTACGGGCCAAGTTGGCCGAACTGGGGATTGACGAGCAGGACATCGAGGATGCAGTGAACTGGGCTCGCCGACACTGAGAGCCCCAATCAGAGTCGTCCTTGACACCAATGTGGTGCTGTCTTCATTGCTATTTGCTACTGGGCGACTGTCCCGGATCCGCGCAGCCTGGCAAAACGAGCGAATCGTCCCGCTGGCAAGCGCCGGAACGATTTCGGAATTGCTCCGGGTCCTGAATTACCCGAAGTTCGCCCTCAGCGCCGGCGACCGGCGCGAAGTACTTGCCGAGTACCTTCCGTGGTGCGAAACCGTGACAGATGTACCCGTCGTGGATGTCCCCGGACTGGGTGATCCGTCCGATCGGATGTTCTTGGATCTGGCCATGGCCGGTGCCGCTGACGCGGTAATCACCGGCGACGGTGAGTTGTTGGTTTTTTCGCCCCGGTTTTCAATTCCGATCATCTCCGGGCGCGAATTGATGTGGTTGCTGGATGAGGGTCGCGAAGGATGAATTACCCGATAAACGCGTCACCGCAGGTCGTTCGCCTTCCTATCGGTAATTGCCTGAACGTCCCGCCGGTGCGCGGATCAGCGCCGGCTTTCAAAATTTGCGATCGGACCGCTTTCTCGCCTGGCTAGCCGCTGCCCGTTGCTATTGGAACGGATTCTTGACCGGACCGAACGCGGCCGGAGCGGGCGTATAGGGGATCTTGGTGTAGGTGGAGATGATGTGTTCCTCGCCGCCGTGCTCTTCGACTTTGGTGTGCTGGTCGGCGAATGCGCGCTCGTTGACCTCAACTGGGTCGCAGATTGAAAGCAGTTCGGCGTGGAGCCGTTCGCGGACCGCGGTGTGACCCGGGTCGGTTCCAAGGTCGTTTAGCTCACCCGGGTCCTCACAAAGGTCGTAGAGGTGGGGCGGAAACTGCGGGTCGGCGTAGTAGATGTACTTGTAACGCTGGTCGCGAATCATGTACGACCCGCACAGCGACATGGCGGCGTGGTACTCGGCGAAGACGATTCTTTCGGGGTCGCTTTCGCCACGCGCGATCGGCCACAGCGAAGTGCCGGGCAGATCCGAATCGGCCGATTCGGGATCGGCCCCGACCGCCTCCAGCACCGTGGGAAAGAAATCTATGAACGAAACGTTGGCGCCGCGGGCCTGGCCGGCCGGGATGTCGGGTCCGGCGATGATCAAGGGGACCCCGACCGCGTCCTCGTAATGCGCACTCTTGCCCCACAGCCCGAAACTGCCGGCCATCTCCCCATGGTCGGTCGTGTAGATGATGCGGGTGTTTTCGCTCAATCCATTGGCTTCGACCGCATCGAGTATTCTTCCCACCTGCTCGTCCATGAATGAGATCAACCCCCAGTAGGCGGTGATACCGCGTCGGACGGCCTCGTCGGGCAACCGGTCCGAACCGTCCGGCGGGCTGAGCCGCAGTGGCCGGACCTTGTTCCAGTACGGGTGGTCGGGGTATGAATCGTGCGACAGCGGCATTTCAACGCCGTCCACGTCATATAGGTCCCAGTGCCGCTGCGGACAGATGAAAGGAAAGTGCGGGGTGACCACCGAGGCAAACAGGACCCAGGGCTTGTCGTAAGTTCCGGCCTCC
>CAYXKQ010000061.1:0-7422 GCA_964465715.1 uncultured Chloroflexota bacterium | reverse complement strand
GATGTACTCGGAATCACCGGCGTGGGCCTGCAGCACATCGCGCGCGGCGGCCTGGTTGGGCGCCGTGTTCCAGCGGATCGAGCCGCGGACGTCGCCGACGCCGTCCTTCACGTTCATCGACACCCGTTTTTCGGCGATGCCGTTTTCGTCCTCGTCGTCCCGGTAATGGAGCTTGCCGATTGAAGTGACCTGGTTGCCGTTGGCGGCCAGGCGGTGCCCCCAGCTGGGCGCCTCGTGGCCGACGTAGGGGTGGGCGTTGTCCCAGTGGCCGGTTTCGTGGCAGTAGCGCCCGGTCAGGAAGTTGGCGCGCGAGGGCACGCAGATCGGGAAATTGCAATAGGCGTTGTCAAAGCGCACACCCCGGGCGGCGAGGCGGTCAATGTTGGGTGTCTGCACCTGGGAATGCCCGTAGCAACCGGTCATGCGGCGGGTGTGCTCGTCGGACATGATGATGAGCAGGTTCATTGGCTCCACGGCAACGCCTTTCGGGTGCGATCTACTGGCAACCCGCGCGGCTGCGGCAACGGTCCGGCGCGCGGAAATAATCCCGCCAACAGTTTGACCTCGCTGGATGCCGCAGGCGGAGTTTTTTACCGCTGCCCGGCCGCCTAGCGCTGGATGCCGTCCTCGTAGAACTCGACCGGTGTCGGGGTGGCTCCGATCAGCGGCCCTTCGGCGGCGACGTGGTCTTCGCCGCCGTAGCCATCGATCAGGGCGCGTTGGTCGGCGAACGCCTCATCGTTGACCGCTTCGGGGTCGCAAATCTCAAGCAGCATGGCGTGGAGCCGCTCTCGGATGTCTGAATGCGCGGGGCTGGCGTGCAGATCGTCAAGCTCCTGCGGGTCCTCCTGCAGGTCGAACAGCTGCGGCGGATACCCGGCGGCGTAGTACACGTATTTGTAGCGCTGGTCGCAGATCATGAAGTTCCCGGACGGACTGCGGGCGGCGTGGTACTCGGAAAACGCGACCCGTTCCAGGTCGGTTTCCCCTTTGGCAAGCGGCCACAGGGATTCGCCGGGAAGAGATTCGTCCGCTGGCTGTGGAGCGACGCCCACGCCTTCCAGAACGGTCGGGAATACATCGGCCCAGCTCACGATGGTCTGCTGGGTCTGGCCCCGGGGAATGTCGGGTCCGGCGATGATCAGCGGGGTTCCGACCGAGTCCTCGTACATGCACATCTTGCCCCAGAGTCCGAACCCGCCCAGCATCTCGCCGTGGTCGGAGGTGTAGATGATGCGGGTGTTCTCGGCCTGCCCGGATTCCTCCAGCGCGGCCAGGACCAGGCCGAAGTTGTAATCCATGAACGAGGTGATTCCGTAGTAGGCGGCGATCGCCCGCCGGACCTGGACCTCGGAGTAGTACTGGTCGCCGTCGAACGGCAGCCGCCAGGGTCGCGCCTCGTTCCAGTAGGGGTGGTCGGGCCACTGCTCCGGCGACCAGGCTATCGGCATGTCCACCTCGTCCAGCGGATACATGTCGTAGAACTCCTGCGGTGCGATAAGCGGCGGATGCGGACAGAGCAGTGAGACCATCAGGCACCACGGTCTGTCATGCCCCTGGGATTCGTTGGCCAGCCAGGAACAGGCTTCGGCAGTGGCGGCCCGATCAAAGCGGGTGTAGTGGCTCTCGCCCGGTCCCGCCTCCATCGTCGAATCGGCCGAATGCGAGACTTTGCCCTTGAGCCGGCGCCAGCGCATGCTGGAAAAGTAATCCCCGCGCCCCTTGAAGATGTTCATCGCCACCCGCGACTCGGTCAGTCCGTTGGGGTCGGAAACGTCATGGAAGTGCAGCTTGCCAATGGTGGTGGCCACGTGTCCCTGGCCGGTCAGGCGGTGGCTCCAGCCCTCGGGTTCGCCCTTCCAGGCATGGGCGTTGTCCCAGTGGCCGCTCTGGTGGATGTACTGGCCGGTCATGAAATTTGCCCGCGAGGGTACGCAGATCGGGCAGTTGACATAAGCGCGATCAAATCGCACTCCGCGGGCGGCCAGGGCGTCCAGGTTGGGGGTCTTTACGATGTCGTGGCCATAGCAGCCGGTCATGCGCCGGGTGTGCTCGTCCGACATCAGGATCAGCAGGTTCATGGGCTCGGTGGACATCGCGTCGGCGCTCCGGTTTCTGGTGGGCGCCAAAATTTTGCATTGCGCCGACCCGGTCGCGGTAGAGTCCGCCATTGGCGGTACTCCGGGATGGGTTGGTTTCCGAGAATCAAATCCGACTTCAAAAAGACGAACAGGATTCTGAATGTGCGGTCGCTTCGGCCTTTTTTCTGACCTGGACCGGCTGGCCGAGCAATTCGGATTCGACCCTTTGACGGTGCGAGACCTTTTCGCGCCGTCCTACAACGTCGCCCCGACCACAAACGTACTCACGCTGACTGCGCCGGGATTAACACTTGAACCGCATCTGATGCGCTGGGGGCTTATCGCCCCTTGGCAGCGCCGCGGCGACCCTCTCGGCAAACCGATCTTTAACGCCCGCAGCGAAACGGTTGCCGAGAAGCCGATGTTCCGGCGTGCGTTTTCCCGCAGCCGAGGGCTAATCATCGCCGACGGCTTTTATGAATGGCAACGCCGCGAAGGCGCCAAGCAGCCTTTCTGGATCCGCCGCCGGGACCGGCGCCCGTTCGCTTTTGCCGGTATATGGTCGCTGCAGGAGGGCGCGGATCTTTTTTCCTGCGCTGTCCTGACCACCGGCCCCAACGAGCTGATGTCCCCGATCCACTCGCGCATGCCGGTGATCCTGGGCGATAAAGAGTTGGATTCCTGGCTGGATCCGGATGCGCCGGCCGAGCAACTGCTGGAAGTTTGCCGGCCGCGCAACTGGCCGCAGATGCAGGCGATCCCAGTGTCTGCCCGGGTAGGGCGAGTAAGCAACAACGATCCATCGTTGCTTGATCCTGTGACGAAATCGTTGGACGAAGGTCTGCTCTGAGCGCAGATTGCGCGCCAATTCCCTCGGCCGCTCGAACCGGCCGGTCGATCCCCGCTGGCGTGATTTACCGGATGTAGTCGTATTCGGTTGAGTACCAATAGGTTACGGCCGGCCTCCTTGCTGCCCGACTGGAACAAAATCGGCCGCATTCGACGAGGCCCGAGTGCCCGGCACAAGTGCCTGGAGGGTCGATGACGGTCAGGCGCCAAGCAGTCTGCTGGCCCTGATGGCCTTGCCGTGTCCAAGTGTCGAAATTGCCAAAACCTTGTGCTTAAGGGCGGCGTTTCGCATCCGAAGCCAGGGGCGCAGTCATCCCTCGTAGGCGCACCATTGAGCATAGGAGTTTATTGCCGTTAGAATCAGCTAGACGGACTAGCTAGCTAGCTAGGATCAATTTGTGAATACGTGGGCTTTGCAAGATGCCAAGAATAAGTTCAGCGCGGTCGTAAACGCCGCGCTTGACGGTGAACCCCAGATGGTGACTCGGCGAGGGATGCCGGCGGTGGTGATTTTGGCCGAGCAAGAGTTTGAGCGCCTTCGTCGAATTGAGCGATTGGAAGCGCCAACGCTGGGCGAATTTTTGATCCGAATGCCGCAAGACGATCAGGAATTTGACCGAATTGAACTGGCGCCTCGGGCGCTGGATGACTGATGTTTCTGGTCGACACCGACGTTGTTTCCGCATTGCGGCGCGCGGATCGTAACCGTGAATTGACCGAATGGATTTCGGCTCAGCGCGCCACCGATCTATTTCTCAGCGTCGTTACCGTCGGAGAGATTGAGCGCGGAATTACCCAACAGTCGGGCCGCGACCCGGTGTTCGCCGGTGCGTTGGCTGCCTGGCTTGACCAGTTGCTGGATTGGTATGGGGACCGGGTTCTTGATGTAGACGTTGCCACCGCGCGTCGCTGGGGGGAACTTTCAGCAAAGATCGGCTATTACAACGCCGATTCGCTAATCGCCGCCACCGCGCTTGTGCACGGGTTAACTGTCGCTACCAGAAATGTTCGCCACTTTGAAGGGACTGGCGCGCGAGTGCTCAACCCATTCGCATGAATTGCAGCTTCCAGCCCATGACTGGCGGCCTTTCGGGTTCTACCCCTCCACCAGGCGCTGCCCGCGCCTGATTGCTATCCCCAGTCGTGGGTTTTCTCGCTTACGGCCAGTTCAGGCGACCACGGCGCAGACAGTCGCTGCGCCTTATCGACCATGATGTTGGCCGACCCGTCGCGGCGCGACATCACCCCCTCGATCAGCACCAGCGGAGCCGACAGTTCGTTGCGGTGCCGCTGCCAGGTCGACGGCCAGACGGCCAGCGGGATCATCCCGAACTCGTCCTGCAGGGTCATGAAAACCATCTTTCCCAGGGGGCGCTGGCGGCGTAGCACCTTGCCGGCGGCGCTAATCCGGGCCCCGTCGGGGACCTGGTCCAGCTGGCGACTGCTTAGGACCTTATCGGCCAGACGGGGACGCAGGGTCTCCATTACGTGGCCGCCGGTAAACAGCCGCAGGGTCTGGTACTCGTAGGCCATCTGGTTCTCCGGGGACAGCGGCGCCAGCGACGGCATGACCTCGTGGTGCTCCAGGGCCAACGGCGCCTGCGGTGACGGAGGGCGGTAATGCAGCCCCACCTCCCAGAGATCGCTGCGCCGATCGCCGGCGCCGGGAAGATCATCGCAGGCTCCGGCCTTCACCAGCGCCTCCAGGGCGGCCTGCTGGAGCCCGGCGCGGGCGATCAGGTCGCGCAGGGACTTAAATCCGCCGCCGCGGTCCCGCGCCGCCAGGAGCTTTTCAGCGTTCTGGGCGGCGATTCCGGCCACGGAGCCCAGCCCCATCCGGAACGTGTCCGGCCCTTCCGGCCGGCATTCCAGGTGGCTGCGGTTCACATCCGGCCCCAGGGTCCGGATCCCGCGCCGCAGGGCGTCCTCCTTCAGGGTCTCGATCGACCAGAACCCCATCGGCTGGGCGTTGAAGATGGCGCAGTAGAACTCGGTCGGGAAGTAATGCCGCAGCCAGGCCATGTGGTAGGCGGTGGCGCCGAAGGCGAGCGCATGGGCCTCGGGGAACATGTAGTGCGGATTGAACTTTTTAAAGATCCGGTCGGCGACCACTACCGGGACACCGCGGGCCCGGGCGCCTTCGCGGAAGCAATTCCAGTACCGGCCGATCAGGTCCTGGCTGTTGCGCCGCTGGAAGGCGCGGCGCATGAGGTCGGCCTCGGCCGCCGAGAGCCCGCCCACGTCCATCCCCAGCTGCACCACCTGGTCCTGGAAGAGGATGATCCCCAGCGACTTGGCCAGGGCGCGGCGCTCCAGGGGGTGGTCGTAGTCCCAGGGCTGGCCGTGGCGGCGGCGCAGGAACTCGGTCACCCCGTCGTTGGCCCCCACCCCGGGACGGACCGCGGCCACCTGCAGGGCCATGTCGTAGAGATGCTTTGGCCGCATGCGCTTGATCGTCTGCATCTGGGCGGCGCTCTCCACCTGGAACACCCCCACCGTATCGCCGCGCTCCAGGTCGGCGTACACCACCGGGTCGGCGTGATCGATCCGGCTCAGGTCGATCCGCCGGCCGGTGCGGTCCTCGATCAGCTGCAGGCACTCCTGCATCTGCGAGAGCGTGCCCAGGGCCAGGAAGTCGATCTTGACGAACCCGGCGTCCTCGATCGCGTACTTGTCCCACTGGCAGATGTAGCGCCCCGGGATCGCCGACGGCTGCACCGGCACCATGTCGACCAGCGGCTCGGAGCTGATGATCATCCCGCCCGGGTGCTGGGCCAAACCCTTGGGGAAGCCCTGGAGCTGTGCCCCCAGCTCGATCAGGTCGCGCCAGCCGCGCTGCCGCTGGCGACCGGCCAGCTGCGGGATCTTGGCCATCTCCTGCTCCAGGTCGGCGCCGGAGTGCGATTCGGCCCGCTGGGCCAGGATCGCAAGCTCGGCGGCCGGCAGTCCTAAGGAGCGCCCGATGTCGCGCACCACCCCGGGCAGGCGGTAGGTGGGAATCATGGCGGTGAGCGCGGCCCGCTCCCAGCCCAGCTCGTCGAACACCTTCAGGATCAGCCGCTCGCGGATGTCGCGCGGGAAATCCAGGTCGATGTCGGGCGGACCGGCCAGGCGGTCGTCGGGCAGGAAGCGCTCCAGCGGCAGGTCGTACTCGAGCGGGTCGATGTGCGAGAGGCCGATCAGGGTCCCGGTGAGCATGGCCACCGAGGACCCGCGGCCGCGGCCGGGCGCCCGCTGCGACAGCGGCGCCCCGGGCGGCAGGTGCCCGAGCTCGACGGCGACCTGGCGGGCCATCTCGATGACCTGGCGGTAGAGCAGGAAGAACCCGGCCAGATCGTGCTTGGCGATCAGATCGAATTCTTTCTGCAGCCGCGCCCGCAGCGCCGGAGTGATGCGCCCATAGCGCTCCCGGGCCGCGATCCGGCAGACATGCTCGAAATAGGCCTGCTGGCCGGCGAACCCCTCCGGGACCGGCGGCTGCGGGAGCCGGTAGCGTATCTGCCCGACCGAAAACGCCATGCAGCGCCGGGCGATCCGGGCGCTGTTTTCCAGGGCCTGCGGCCAGCGTCGAAACAGCCGCGCCAGTTCTTCGGTCGGGCGCAGATGGTAGTTGGCGTTGGGGTGCCGCTGGCGGTGACAGCCGTCGAGGGTGGTGTTCAGGCGAATGGCGGTGAGTACGTCGCAGAGCCGGTGACGGCCGCGGTCGTGATAGCAGACTCCGCCGGTGGCCACCACCCCGACCCCGAGCTGGTCGGCCAGCTCGGTCAGGGCCCGGTTGCGGGCCAGTTCGCCGGGAGCCAGGTGGCGCTGCAGCTCGATGAAGACGGAATCGCTGCCCAGCTGCTGACAGTAGCCGGCGACAAGGCCGCGGGCGGCGGCCAGGTGACCGGAATCCAGGTGCCGGGCCAGGTGCCCGCCGGGAGACCCGAGCAGGGCGATCAGCCCCTCGCCGTGGGCGCTCAACTTGACCGGATCAAGCTGCGGATGGCGGCGCGCGCCGCCCTGGTGGGCGCTGCTGATGAGCCGGCAGAGGTTGGAATAGCCGGCTGCGTTTTCGGCCAGCAGGGTTATCGGGGCGGGCTCCAGCTCCGGATGCGCCATCGTGACCTCGGCGCCGACGATGGGCTTTAGCCCGGCGGCGCGGGCCGCCTCGGCCAGTTCCAGGGCGCCGGCCAGGTTGTCGCGGTCGGTTAGGGCCAGCGCCCGGTAGCCCAGCTCGGCCGCGCGTACGACCAGCTCGTCGACCGACGAGGCGCCGCGCCCGAACGAATACCAGCTGCGGCAGTGCAGCTCGCTGTAGACGGGGGCGTCCATCTCCCTAACCGTCCTGGCGGAACCAGCTCCCGCCGACCAGGTCGCAGAACACGGTCAGCACGCGGCCGTCGGCCAGCAACAGCCGGAAATAGCGGCGTCGGATCGGGCTCTCGCGCCACCACTCGTCGTCAAGCTCCCATGCGTCGAGCAGGGACCGGACCGCGGCGGCGGGTCCGCC
>CAYXKQ010000060.1:0-9659 GCA_964465715.1 uncultured Chloroflexota bacterium | reverse complement strand
CGCCACCGCGCGGCGTTGGCGACCGCGCCGCAAGCCAGCTAGCTTTCAATAGAACCCCCCCTCCGACCCCGAGCAATGTCGATGCGCACCCCCCTGATGGCCGGCAACTGGAAGATGCACCACGGTCCGGCCGCGGCCGCCCGGCTCTCCACCGAGATCGCCGCCGCAGCCGGCGATCACCCCGGAGTCGACGTGGCCCTGTTCGTCCCCTTCGTCTCGCTTGCCGCCGCCACCGATGCCGCCGCGGGCAGGCTCGGGATCGGCGCCCAGAACGCGCACGAGTGCCAGAGCGGGGCGTTCACCGGCGAAGTCTCATGCGGCATGCTTGCCGAAGTCTGCCAGCTGGTCCTGCTCGGACATTCGGAGCGGCGGCACCTCTTCGGCGAATCGTCGACCTTGATCGGGCGCAAGGTAGCGGCCGCTCTCGAGTCGGAGCTCCAGGCCGTACTCTGCGTCGGCGAGACGCTGGACGAACGCGATTCGGGAGCGGCCATGGACGTGGTCGCCACCCAGCTGGAGACCGGCCTGGCAGCAATCGGCCGGGAGCAGATCCCCAGCATCACCATTGCCTACGAACCGGTCTGGGCGATCGGGACCGGGCGCAATGCAACTCCGGAGCAGGCCGGAGACGCGTGCCGCGGGGTGCGTGGCTGGATCCGCGACCGCTTCGGGGATGCGGCCGACCGGATCAGGGTGCTCTACGGCGGCAGCGTCAACCCCGCCAATTGGGCGGAAATTGCCGTCGATCCGGATGTGGACGGGGCGCTGGTCGGCGGCGCTTCGCTGGAGGCGGAGAGTTTCAACCGGTTGATTGCGATCTCGGCGGCCGCGTGATCGCCTGGCCGGGCCGGGCGGCCCGGTCGCGGACGCACCGGCGGTCGGGACCCCTGATCGGTTGATTGGCCGAACCGGAGAATTCGCTCCGGCGATTCGACGATTAGGGAGCTGCGTTCCCGCTTCCGCCTATTGGACCGGCTCGGGAAACAAAGCTCCCGACACCTGATCGGCGATGCCCAGGGCGTCGACCTGCAGCCGGCGCCGCTGATCGGCCGCCGCCCCGTGTTCGATGAACGAGTCGGGCATGCCGATGCGATGGACGAGCGTATCGCTCATTCCGGCCTCGGCCAGGGCCTCCACGACCGCCGATCCGAAGCCGCCGGCCAGCACGTTTTCCTCCACGGTCACGATCCGCCCGGTGGCGCGCGCCGCGTCCAGGATCAGATCGAGGTCGAGCGGTTTGACGAATATCGGATTCGCAACACCGCACGAGATTCCCCGTTCTTGAAGGATCTCGGCGGCCTCGCTGGCGGCCGAAAGCGATTTCCCGAGACCGAAGATCACGACATCGCTCCCTTCCCGGACAAGCGACCCCTTACCGATGGGCAGTTCTTTCAGTTCCTCATCCATCGGCACCCCGACCGCCTCGCCGCGGGCGATCCGGATGGCAAACGGCCCGGAGTGCTTGTAGGCCGTATACACGAGGTGCTGCAACTCGTTCTCGTCCTTCGGCGCGGCCAGGACGATGTTGGGCAGGCAGCGGATGTAGGAGATGTCGAACGCGCCGTGGTGGGTCTTACCGTCCTCGCCCACGATTCCGGCCCGGTCCGCTATCAGGGTGACCGGCAGGTTCTGCAGACAGACATCGTGGACTATCTGATCGAACGACCGCTGCAGGAAGGTCGAGTAGATCGATACGAATGGCACGATCCCGGCCGATGCCATTCCCGCCGCCATGCTGACGGCGTGCTGCTCGGCGATGCCCACGTCGAAGACCCGATCCGGGAACTCCCGTCGGACCCCTACCAGCCCGGTGCCCTCAAGCATTGCCGCGCTGATCGCCGCCACCGAGGAGTCCTCACGCATGATGCGGGCCAGGGTTTCGGCAAACGTCGCCGAGTAGGTCGGCGCTCCGGAACCGCCGTCCAGCGGCGAGCTTGGTTGGTGGAACCTGACCGGGTCGTCTTCGGCGGGTTCGTAGCCGTGGCCTTTGTGGGTTACCACATGGACGATGACCGGCCTGTCCGGAACCCTTGCCTGCTGCAGGGTCTGTTCCAGCTGGCCGAAATCGTGACCGTCGATCGGACCGAGGTACTCGAACCCCATCTCAGTCCAGAACATGGTCGGGACTATGAATCCGGCCAACGCGGTGTTGAACCGCTTCACCAGGCTGTAGATCAGGTCGCCCGTGGGTACGCGCCTGGATATGGCCTTCATCCGGTCCAAAATCCCCTGGTACTCCGGATGGGTTATCAGGCGCTTGCGCCAGTTGGTCAGAAACCCGATGTTCTCGGAAATCGACATCCCGTTGTCGTTGAGGATCACGATGAAGCGCTCGGGGTTCAGGTGCACGATGTTGTTCAGCGCCTCGAAGCTCGATCCCGAGGTCATCGCCCCATCCCCGACGATGGCGATCGTCCAGGAATGCTCGTTTCGGTTGGCGGCGCCTTCGGCGATTCCGAGCGCGATTGACAGTCCGGTCCCGGCGTGCCCGGCGGCCATGGTGTCGTGCGGACTCTCGCGCGGTTCGCCGAATCCCGACAGACCGCCCTCCAGGCGGATGTCCTGGAATTCGTCACGCCTGCCCGTCACCAGCTTGTGGGCGTACATCTGGTTGGTGGTGTCCCAGACCAGGCGGTCGGTCGGGCTGTCGAAGACTCGATGCAGCGCCAGCGTGAGTTCGACCACCCCCAGATTGGAGGCCAGGTGTCCGCCGCGCTCGGTGATGACCGAGATGATCGTGTCCCGGACCTCCTGGGCGACCTGGGCCATTTCTTCCTGGCTCAGGCGCTTGAGGTCACCGGGCTCTTCAATCCGGTCCAGATATTTGCGGTCTATGGGTTTTGCTCCCGGGCTGAAATCGCGGTCATTGGGGGAATCCGTCCCGCTATTTCCGGAGCTCGTGCGGAAGCAGGAAGTTGACATCTTCGTCTACCCCCTCGATCGATGTGACTTCGGTCGGCTCCAGGGAACTGATGACGTTGAGAATCAACTCTTCCGGAGTCGAAGCGCCCGAGGTGATCCCGACTCGCTCAACCCCGGCCATCCACTCGGGATCCAACTCCTCCGGGCCGTTTATCAGATACGCGGGGACGCCGTTCGCCTCCGCCACCTCGCGGAGTCGATTGCAATTCGAACTGTTGTGGGCGCCGACCACCAGAACCGCGTCCACCCGTTTGGCCAGTTCGCTTACCGCGTGCTGTCGATTCGTGGTGGCGTAACAGAGGTCGTTGCGAACCACGACGTCGTCGAAGGTCTCCTGGATCTTGGCGACCGCTTGCTGGGTGTCGGTGACCGACAGCGTTGTCTGGGTGATTACCGCGACCGGTTCATTCCGGTCCCATTCGGGCATGTTGTCGTCTTCGCGGTCATCTACAAGGTGCATTTCGGCCTGACCCATGGTGCCCTTGACTTCCTGGTGGCCGCGATGGCCGACCAAGACCAGATTGCGGCCGTTCTTGGCGTATCGTTTTGCCTCGTTGTGTACTTTCGTAACCAGCGGGCAGGTGGCATCGATGACGTTGAGACCGCGTTTCTCGGCTTCCACGTAGTCTTCGGGCGGGGATCCGTGGGCGGAGAAAACGACCGTTGACCCCTCGGGTATCTCAGCAACGTGTTCGACGGTGCGGGCACCCTTGCTCTCAAGCGACTGGACCACGTAGGGGTTGTGCACGATCTGGTGCTTCACATACACGGGGTGCGGGAACTTCTGGAGCGCAAGTTCAACAATCTCGATGGCTCGGACCACTCCCGCGCAAAATCCCCGCGGGACACCCAGAAGTACCTTCACTCCTACTCTCCCCGCTGTTGGCACGCTCGTGGCGAACCGGTCACAACTCTCTCCACTTCTATTTTGCTTGGTGGCGCCCAACCTTGTACGCTCCCAATGTAGGGCGCATCCGATTACCATCCGGCCCTATCGCGGGGACCGGAGCCGGAGGCGATCAACAGGACCAGTACCGCCAGGATCGCCAACCCGCCGACCTGCCAGGCAGGATCCGAAACATCGGATAGAAACCGGGCCAGAAACAGGATCACGCCAGCCTGCAGTCCACGGTACACATAGGCTCCGTTCAGCCGGGCCCGCGACAGCAGCATCCCGGCGCCGATGTGCAGGCCGACCAGCAATATGCCGGCCAGCGCCGGCCAGAGCAGTTCGCCGCTCAGCCCGCCGGCGAACGCGTCCGGCAGCCGAATCTGCAGAACGTAGGCGCCGACGCCAATTCCCAGACCCGGGCCGACGGCCAGGGTCGGCGCCGGCTGGGTGCGGACCTGCCCCAGGATGTAGACGGTTGCAAGGGCGGCGAGTGCCAGAACCTGTTCAATCAGGGTTGCGATCATCCGCTGCGGATGCGGATCCAGTTGCGAACCCAGGCCCAGCCCGAGGAGCAGGTCGGTCACCGCATCGCCCACGTTGGGTTCGATCCAGACCGAATAAAGCCAGGCCACTACCAATCCGGCCCCGATCGCGAGCCAGAACCCCCACCGGTCCAGGCGGGGAGGTCGAAACAAACGGGTCCAGAGCAGGGCCGCGGCTACCGCCAGGACGGTCGGCCCCCAGTGCAAACCCGCCAGCACTTCGGAAACCCAATCGGATATTTCGGTCACCGCAATCTCGGCCTAAACCGCCGGTATTTTCTTCGCGCTAACTGCTAGACTCCCCTGCCGTTGTCGGCGGCACCCTCCGGGTCGGTGGGTGAGCGGCTAATACCACCAGACTGTAAATCTGGCGCCTTAAATGGCTACGCAGGTTCGAATCCTGCCCGGCCCACCCAGAAATCTCGCGACACCGGTGCTGCGCGCGGTCGGAAATTTCGGCGCCAATGCAGACTCGTTGCGGTGCAATTGCCGCCGGACCCAGCCGCTTTCGGGTCCGTTGCCACTACTGCCTACAGTCGATGCTACGCTCCCACGAGGGGAACCCGGCCGGGGCTCTGCCGGCGAGGATCCGAGCGCCGTCTGCGACCGGCAAATCCAGTACGTCGGATGCCGTCTCCAACAAAGGAGCTCGGAACGTCGGGCTGGCAACGTCTCGACCGGTACCGGGGGCGTTACGGCAATAAGTTCCGGACGGCGGCCTGACCGCTTCGAACCGCACCTTCCATTGTTCCGGGCCAACCGGTCTGGACCCACTCGCCGGCGAGCAGAAGGTTCGGCATCGGGGACCGGGACTGGGGTCGCAAGCTATTGGTTCCGGGCAGGCAGCGGAAAGTGGCGTGGGGGTGCTTGATCACCAGCGCGCGCTTCAATTTGGCGTTGCGGGCGCGGGGCAATGCGCGGGCCAATTCGGCCAGCAACTCGGCCTCGATCTGCGATCTGGGGGTATCGGCGAAATTCCAGGCGCCACTGATCGACACGCAGATGTACTGGCCGTCGCGGTCGGATTCCTGCTGCATGCGGGTCCGGTTGAATACCCACTGCAGGCTGCTGTCGCTAAAGCACGCCAGGGCGTCCTCCATGACCGGCCGGTCGTACCAGGCGTGCAGGGCTACGATCGGGGCATGGTCGATACGGCCGAACCTCCCGAAGAATTCGTTCGCGGCTAGGTCCGCGGGCAGCAGCGGCAACAGCACGTCGGGGGGCAGGGCGGATATATAGGCGTCGCCGCGCAGGAACCCGCTGGAGGTCTCAACCCCGGACACCATCCCCTCGTCGACGCGGATCGTCCTGATCCCGGTGCCCAGCCTCACTTCACCGCCGCGATCGCTTATGTAGCGCCTGGCGGCCTCGGAGACCAGTCGCGAGAGGCCGACTTTGGCATAGCCGATTGCGGAGCTGGCGCGACTGGCGAATACGCCCTCCTGGAAAACCATCAATCCCATGGCCGCGCTTACGTCCGATATGTCGTCGTTGAGCGTCGGCAGGGTGATCAGATTCCAGAATTCGGCAATTGCCGCCTCGCTCTGCCCGTGTCGCCGGAGCCAGTGCGCGAAGGTCTCACCTTCAAGGGCAGCGGCGTTGCGGCTGCGGTCAGTGAGTTGGATGCAGGCACCGCCGTAGAGGATCCGCAATCGGTCGAACAAGCCCAGGTGGGGGTAACTGAGCAGCGAGGGGACCAGGTGCAGCGGGGCCGGCAGGTTGGCCCCGCGCAGGAGCCCTCGACGACCGCTGCGATCGTAGATCGGCACGTCCAGATGGGCTGCCAGGTGAGTGTTGTCGATCACCCCGAGACGCTCAAGGAGCCCGATGTAGGCATGGCAGCACCCGAGGAAGACGTGCTGGCCGTTGTCGATCTCCTGCCCGGTCTCCGGTTCCGGAAAAGAGAACGCCCGGCCGCCCAGGAATGGGCGTTTTTCAACCAGCAGCACCTTGCGACCCGCGGCAGCCAGTTCGCAAGCGGCGGAGATTCCGGCCAATCCGCCGCCCAGAACCACTACCGGCCGGATCTCGGCGCCAGTACCTTGGGCCATATCCGGGCCACGAGCAGCAGTTTTTCAATTGTGCCGAGACTCACCCGGCCCTGGTAAATGTCGTAGTCGCGATCCTCAATCCGGTCCAGCAGGCGGGAGTAGGTGGCTTCCAGCATCGCCGGGCAGGCCCGCGAAAGGACCGGCAGCAACGGGAAGAGCTGGCGCGCGGTGTCGAAATAAGCCCGCGCCCGCCCGACCTGGAACCGCATGAGGTCGCGGAATCGGTCGCTGGTTGAACCGGCGAGGATTTCGGATTCGACGAGCCGGAAGCGGTCAAGATCTTCCAGCGGGATGTAGATCCGGCCGCGTCCGGCGTCCTCGGCGATGTCGCGCAGGATGTTGGTCAACTGCATCGCCATGCCGAGATCTACCGCGTGGCGTCGGGCGCCGGGATCGCTGTAACCGAATATCTCCAGGCACACCAGGCCCACGCAGCAGGCGACCCTGTAGCAGTAACTCTCGAGCTCGGCAAATGTCCGGTACCGGGTCGTGGTCGCATCCATTTCCACCCCGTCGACTATTGCGCGCAGGTGCCGGACCGGAATCGCGAACTGCCTGGTCGCGTCGGCCAGGGCCGTATAGACGGGCCCGGAGGGACGACCGTCCAGGGCCTCGTCCAGCAACCGCCGCTGGTGCCCGACCCGCTGCAACTGCTCGGCGGTATCGTCGGTATCGTCGGCGGCGTCATCGCAGAGCCGGCAAAACGCATAGACCGCGTAGATCGCACGCCGGCGGGCCGGGGGCAGGGTGATGAATCCGTAATAGAAATTGCGCGCCTGCGTGCGGGTGAGCACCCGGCAGTGCTCGTAGGCGGCGTCCAGGTTGCGATTCACCGCCACCGCACCCGCATGCACCGCGGCCTAACCATCTAGCGTCCCATCGCCATCCGCGCCGCCGTCCAGAGCATGATCCGCAACCGGGCAGGCTTCGACAGCGTTGGCCGCGTTGCCAAGACGTCGTATTCGAGTCGTTCGATGGCTTCCAGAATGTGCAGCCCGCCAAGCGTGAAGAGCGTGATATCCAGTCGTGCGATGCCCTTGACCTGGCCGGGCAGTTCGGCGCCCCGGGCAAACAGGCGGCGCGTGCGCTCGACCTGGAACCGCATTAGATCCCGGAAATTCTGATCGCAGCGCCGGGCGGCAATCTGGTCTTCGCTCACGGCGAAGCGGCCCATGTCGTCCTGCGGCAGGTAGATCCGCCCCATCTGATAGTCGCGGTGGACGTCCTGCCAGAAATTGGTCAGCTGCAGGGCCGTGCAGGTGCAGTCGGCCAATTCCTGGCGTTCGGTGTCGCGGTAGCCAAAAAGATATAGGAACAGATGGCCCACCGGTTCAGCCGAGTGCCGGCAGTATTCGAGCAGCTCGGAATAGTCCCGGTAGCGTTTCTTGCGCTGGTCCATGCGGTTGGCTTCGACCAGTTTCAGGAACGGCCCGCGGGGAATCGAATAACGCCGGATCGTGTCCTGCAGGGCGATGGCGACCGGGTGCCGGGGACGGCCCCCGTAGCAGGCGAGGAGCTCTTTTTCCCAGGCGTCCAGGTGGGCCAGGCGATCGCCGGGAGCGGCATCGCCCAGGTCGTCCACGAACCGGCAATAGGCATAAATCGCATACACGTGGCGGCGCACGGAGCGGGGCAGGAACCAGGAACCGACCGTGAAATTCTCATATTGGCGGTGCGCGATCTGCCGGCAATGGGCATACGAGCGCTCGAGCGTCCAATCCGATTGTCCGGCGGCCAGAGCCGATTCCACGTTCCCCCGCTCTGCTTGGAACATATCGAAGCAGATTGCCGGATCCGCCTGCGGCCACGGGGTGCTGGCGAATCGGCATCTCCCGGCAATTCTCGGCCCCGACCGACCGGTTTTGGACCCGCCACGGGTAGTTGTCGGACCGGGAGACGGAATCACGCTTGGGACTGCGGGCAGAATTTAACCTGATATCGAGCGCCGGTTCCGGCGAAATCGCCCTCCCCCTCTCACCCAGGAGCACTGTATTGACCGAGGCATTGGCTCGCGCTGGTATTGGTCACCCTTGGCTCACGATCGCGGCCTGGGCGGTGGCGCTGGTGATCGGCCTGGGCTTGAACGCGACGCTGCTGGCCAGCGCCACCACTACGGAATTGACGTTGGGCGGCGGGGTGGAATCCGACCAGGCGGCCGCCAAACTGGAGCAGGCGCGGGGCCCCGATCCGTTGGTGGAGCTGATCGTGGTCCAGGGCGTTGACACCACGGTCGCCGACCCGGCGTTCCAGGCCAAGGTCGAATCGGTAACCGCCGCGGTCGTCGGGTTGGGGACCGACATCGTCGTCGGGGCCGCCAATTTCTACCTGACCGGAGACCCTACGCAGGTCTCGCCCGATCAGCGGGCTACCATAATCCAGGTCGTCTTGGCCGGCGATTTCCAGGAAGCCTCCGAACATGTGGGCGAGGTCCTGGAGGTCATCGAGGCCCAGAACCAGGATCCCGCCTTTGAAGTGCTGATGGGCGGGCCGGCGAGTATCTCGTTCGAGCAGAACGAATTGGCCACCCACGACCTTGAGCAGGGCGAACGGGTCGGTGTGCCGGTGGCGATGGTGATCCTGCTGTTTCTTTTCGGCACCGTGGTTGCGACCTTGGTGCCGCTGGGGCTGGCGATCGTTGCGATCGTGGTCGCGCTCGGCGCGGTGGCGCTAATCGGCCAGGCGTTCGAACTCGTGTTCTTCGTCACGTTGATGATCACCATGATCGGCCTGGCGGTCGGAATTGACTATTCGCTGCTGATCATCACCCGCTTCCGCGAGGAACTCGATCGCGGTCTGGGTGTTCCGGAAGCGGTCGAGCGAGCGGGCGCGACCGCGGGGCGCACGGTCCTCTTCAGCGGCCTCACGGTCGTGATCGCGTTGCTCGGCATGTTGATCGTCCCGGCGGCGTTCTTCCGCTCGCTGGGAATCGGGGCGATCCTCGTCGTGCTGGTGGCGCTGGCGGCGACCCTGACCCTGCTGCCGGCGGTCCTGACCCTGCTCGGGACCAGGATCAATCGCCTCCCCCTGCCGTTTGTCGGCCGGCGGCGCTCCTCCAGCACGGACGCGCCCGGTGGGTTCTGGGACGCCATTACCCGCGTGGTCACCAGGTACCCGGTTATCAGCGTCGCCGCCGTTGGCATTCCGATGGTGGTGGCGACGGCCTTCTACTTCCAGATCGAGACCGGCCTCAGCGGGGTCGACACTTTCCCTGAGGGGACCCAGACGCGGCTGGCGTTCGAGGCCCTGGAGGAA
>CAYXKQ010000059.1:4185-9841 GCA_964465715.1 uncultured Chloroflexota bacterium | reverse complement strand
CGATTGGCTGGAAACCGGCGCGAAGATTCGGCGTCGATGGGAAGAGTTGCTAGCGGCAGATTGGAAAATAGATGTCGGTGCGCCACTTGGCCGGATCGGGTTCGTCGCCGGGGTCTGTAACGTAGACCTCCCATGGGGCACCGGCTGGCTCAAGGCCCTCCCGCGCCATCCAGTTCGTCAGGTTGGACCACGCTTCCCCCAACTGGTCGTAGGGACCCACGTGGGTGGTTACCGCCGCCAGGGAAGCCGGCAACTCTCCGGCGGCGATCCTTCCCGATCCGGCCACGCCTTTTGCGACCGGCAGTGCGCATTCCAGATCGAGGGTGTCACCGTCCATTTCGTGGTAGATCATCAGCGGCATCCCGGTTGGCATTTGGCCCTGGCTCTGGATGAATTCGAAGATTTCGCCGAGCAGTTCCCCGACAAGCTGCGGGACCTTTTCCATGGTGGTAGTGGCCCTGATGCCCAAAATGGGCCGGGCCGCCAGATCACGGGTTGAATATTCCTGGTTGATGGCGAATTCCTTGATCGTCTGGTGCCTAGTAGATCGACTCTATCAACCGGACTAGTCGGTATGATTGCACCGGTGTTTGCCGTCCCGGACAAGGCGCAATCCGCGGACCGCCGGGCGGGACCGAATCGCCCGGTCCGGACGGCGTCAAACCCACGACACGCCGCAGCCGACTGCCGCCGCGGCGGGTCGTGGGTTGCCGCGCCGGCTTGGGCTGCTTCCGTCGGGCACCGCAGGCGCACCGGTCCGATGCGGATTTGCCGATAACGACCGGGACCGGCAGTCCAAACTAGCAACAACTGTAATCAACACGAATCACCTCCCAACCGGAAGGGATCGAGGACATACATGAGAGCACTCCGAATCGTCAAGTTCATCCTGCTGGCGACGCTGTTCTGCATAGCGGTCGTGGGCTGTGATCTGACTGAATCAGAACCCGAACCGACGGCTGCGCCCGCGCCTCCGGCACCCGCGCCGGCTGCTCCGGCGCCCGAACCCGTGCCGCCACCGTCCGAGGAGCCCGCCGAACCGGCGCCCGAACCCGCGCCAGAACCAACCCCGGCGCCCGAACCCGCGCCCGCGTCGGGTCCGGTAAAGATCGGTTCGCTGATGGACCTGACCGGTGAGTTGGGCGAATTCGGCGGACCTATGGACCAGGCCGTCCGGCTGGCCGCCGAACACGTGAACGCGGCCGGCGGAGTCCTAGATGGACGCATGATCGAGATCCTCACCGAGGACGGAGCGACCAGCGACGTCATCTCGGTTGACGCGGCCCGCAAGCTAGTCAATGTGGAGGGTGTATCGGCGCTGGTCGGCCCGCTTTCCAGCGGTATCACCCTGGCGATCGCCAACGCGGTCACGGTCCCCAACCAGGTCCCGCAGATCTCGCCGTCGGCGACTGCGCCTTCGCTGACGCTCCTCGAGGATGACGACTTTGTCTTCCGAACCGCCCCTTCGGATGCGTTCCAGGGCGTGGTCCTGGCCGACTTGGCCCAGGAACTGGGTTACCAGAATGCGGCCGTCCTTTTCGTGAACAACGCCTACGGCCAGGGACTGGCCGACCAGTTCACCGAGTCATTTGAGGGACTCGGCGGGCAGGTAACGGCGGTTGCCCACGAGTCCGGCCAACCCTCCTACGCCTCCGAATTGGCCCAGGCCACCGCCAATGGGCCGGACGTCCTGGTTGCGATCAGCTATCCGGTCAGCGCCGGCGTCTACATCCGCGAAGCCATCGACAGCGGCGCGGCCGACACGTTCCTGTTCGTCGACGGCAGCCGCTCCGAAGACCTGATCGCAGCGGTCGGCGCCGAAGACCTGGAGGGTGCCCACGGGACCGCCCCGGGTGCGATCGACAATGAGGGCACGCAGCGATTCGATGCCGAGTATGCGGAATACTCCGGCGAAACCGGAATATTCCTGCGCGAGTCCTACGACGCCGCGGTCCTCTTCGCCTTGGCGGTCGAAGCCGCCGGATCGGATGACCCGGTAGCCGTCCGCGACGCGCTGCGCGCGGTGTCCGGAGGACCAGGTGCCGAAATCGGACCCGGCGCCGCCGAAATCGCCCGCGCGCTGGAGTTGTTGCGCAGCGGCGAGGAAATCAACTACCAGGGCGCCTCCGGCCCGGTCGACCTGGACGGCAACGGCGACGTGAGCGGGGCGATCGAAATCTGGACAATCGAAGGCGGCCAGATCGTCAGCGAACGCGTGATCAGCCAATAGCGGCGACCAGCGATCTACCAATGACCCGGGTGGCGCCTTAAGGCATCACCCGGGACCGGCGTCTCCCCGTCCGGGACCGCGCGCCAGGCGGTTCCGGACCCGGTCCAGGGCCGGCGTGATCCCCTCCGGCGCAAAAAGCAGGACCAGCACCACCAGCGCGCCGATTGCAAAGTAACGGACGTTGGCCAGGCCCACGGTTTCCAGGGCGGCCAATACCGGCGCGCCGAGCGCGTCGGGTAGCAGCGCGAGCGCATTGGGGGTGAACTGCGAACCGCTCCAGATGGCCCAGACTACGAATGCGCCGGCGATGGGCCCGTAGAGACGCCCGCTGCCGCCGACGACCAGCATCGCCCAGATGATGAACGTTCCAAGCAGCGGAGTGAATGCGATCGGTGAAATCGCCCGGATGTTGAAAGCGTAGAGGGCCCCGCCGATCGCCATGATGATCGCGCCGAGGACAAATGCCTGAAGCTTGAACCGGAACACGTCCTTGCCGCAGGCCTAGGCGGTGACCTCGTCCTCGCGGATCGCCCGCAGGACCCGTCCCCAGGGTGAGCGAACCAGCGTCCGAACGACTGCGAAGAGGATCACAAACACCACCAGCACGATCACCAGGAATACCCGGTCGTAGTCCTGCGGCGCGGCAAGATCGCCCAGCACGCGCGGGATCGTGTAGATCCCGCGGCTGCCGTTGCTGAGCCAGCTCTCGTTGAGAAAGAGCAGGCGCACGCTCTCGGCGATCCCCAGGGTCGCAATCGCCAGGTAATCGCCGCGCAGCCGGATCGTGATCGCCCCGACCAGGACCGCCACCAGTGCCGCCACCAACGATGCGGCGATCAGCGCCATCGGGAACCAAAGGTCGAACGGGGCTATCGCCGCGATCGCATCCAGGCGGTTCGCCAGGTCGCCGGAGTAAATGTAGTCCTCACCCTGATCGGGAAACGGCGGACGGATTGTGACCAGCGCGGCGGTGTAGGCGCCGAGCGCGAAGAACCCGGCCACGCCGATGTTGAACAGCCCCGTGTATCCCCAGTGCAGGTTCAACCCCAGCGTGAATACCGAATACACGCCGACCAGGACCAGGAACGCGGTCAGGTACTCGAGCATCAGTCCCTTGCCCCGAGAAGCCCATAGGGCCTGAAAAGCAATACCAGGACCATCACCAGGAACGCGATCGCCGGCTTGTAGGTCGGCAGCGCCCAGGCGGTCGAGACTTCCATCGAGACGCCGATCAGCATCGCCCCCAAAAACGCCCCGTAGGGGTTTCCGATGCCGCCGACGACGACGGCCGCAAAGAGCGGCACCAGCAGCTGGAAACCGATCGTGGGTTTTAGCTGCGAGGTGGCGTTGAATATGACCAGCAGCACCCCGGCCGCGCCGGTCAGCAGGCCGCCGATGGCCCAGGTCCAGAGCAGCACCCGGTCGGTGTCGATTCCGCTGGCGCGGGCCAGGTCGGGGTTGTCGGAGGTGGCCCGCATGGCCTTGCCCGACTTGGTCCGGGTCAGGAGCAGGTGAAGCCCGATGGCCAGCAGCAGGGCGGCGCCGGCAACGAACAGGTGGTTGGGAGCGACGCTGATGCCGACCGGCAGCGATACGTGCTCGCGCCCCTCGTGCGGGTAATAGCGAACCGGGGTGTCCCAGATCATCTGCACAACCCCCCTTATCGCAATGGCCAGGCCCAGCGATGCGATCTCAATCGTGACCAGATTGGCTCGCCTTAGGCGCAGGCGCCGGAAGACCAGGATCTCCATCCCCACCGCCAGGGCGGCCACGCCGGCCATGCTGATCGGGATCGCCAGCAGCAGCGGAAACCCGAAAGTGAACGGTCCCAGGCCGGCGTGCTCGGGCAGCACGCTCACGAGCAGGAAGAATCCCAGGTAGGCGCCGAAGGTCATCATGTCGCCCTGGGCGATGTTGGCGAACCGCAGGACGCCGTAGATCAGGGTGATCCCGATGGCGCCGAGGGCCAGGATGCTGCCCAGAAATATGCCGTTGACGGCCAGATCAATCTGGCTGGCGGCGGCGGCCCCGAAGGCGATTGCGACCACCAGCTGCGCCGCACGACTAAGTCGTCTTGCCGCCGGGCTCGCCAGTATCCGCAGGGCTGCGGCCAGCACAGCCGTTCAGGCCCGTCCCAGGTAGAGCAGGCCGACCTGCTCGTCGGCGGCCAGCTGGGGACCGGGCGCCTCCATCCGCACCTGCCCCATCGCCAGCACGTAGCCGCGGTGCGAGATCGCCAGGGCCTGCTTGGTGCGGTGTTCGATCATCAGGACCGCCACGCCGGTGGAATTGATCCTTCCGACCATTTCGAAAACCGTCTGGGCCAGCCGCGGCGAGAGCCCCGCCGACGGTTCGTCCAGCAGCAGCAAGCGCGGCTCCAGCATCAGCGCGCGCGCCACCGCCATCATCTGGCGCTGGCCGCCCGACAGCGACCCCGCCGGAACCGAACGCCGGTCGGCCAGATCCGGGAATAGATCGAACATCTCTGCAATTCGCTCGCGGAGCCCGGCCTTGCGCAGGAAACCGCCCATTTCCAGGTTTTCCAGCACCGTCAGACGAGGAAAAACGTTGTCGGTTTGCGGGACGTAGCAGATGCCCAGTGGAATGCGCCGGTCGGGACGCAGAGCGTCGATCCGGCGGCCATTGAAGCGGATCGTTCCCTGGGTGGCTCGCACGATGCCTACCAGCGTTTTCATCAGCGTCGATTTACCGGACCCATTGGGGCCGATGATCGTGACAATCTCGCCCGCGTCGATCGCCAGGTCGGCGCCGTGCACGATTTCGGTGTCGCCGTAACCGGCACGCAGATCAGCTACTTCCAGCAAGGCCATTGTCTAACCGCCCAGGTAGGCGTCGATCACGCGCTTATCGCGCTGCACCGACTCCGGCGGTCCCTGGGTGAGAACCGAGCCCTGGTCCATAACAATCACGTGGTCACAGAGTCTGCCGATCAGCCCCATGTCGTGTTCGATTAGCAGGAAGGTGATGCCCAGTTCGTCGCGGGCGCGCCGGATTCCGCCTTCAAGGCGCCTGAGCAGGGTCGGATTGACGCCGGCCCCCGGTTCATCCAGCAGAACCAGTCGCGGTTCGGCCATCAGCGTCCGGGCCAATTCGAGGAGTTTTTTCTGCCCGCCGGAGAGGCTTTCCGCGTCCAGTTCGGCGACCTCGCTCAGGCCGGTGAACTCCAGTACCTGCCGGGCCCGGTCCGCAATCTCGCTTTCCTGGTTTTTGATCGTCCAGGGGGTCAGCATGACGCGCCAAATGCTCTCGCCGGCCTGGGCAGCCGGGACCAGCATCAGGTTCTCCAACACGCTCATGCGCTTTAGTTCGCGCGGAATCTGGAACGTGCGCACGATTCCGGTACCGAATATCAGGTGTGGGGGAAGGCCCTCGATTCGCCGATTGCGGAAGCTGACCTGCCCGGCG
>CAYXKQ010000059.1:3060-4175 GCA_964465715.1 uncultured Chloroflexota bacterium | reverse complement strand
GATTGAAGATCGTGGTCTTTCCGGCCCCGTTAGGCCCGATCAGGCCGGTGATCGAACCTTCGAAAACGTCGATCGCGCAACCATTTACCGCCCTTACCCCGCCAAAGTCCATGACCAGGTCGCGCGCGGCCAGAATCGGATCGGGCACGGCGGGAAGTTAGGCGGAATCGCTTCGCCGGCGGCCAGCGCGGGCGACGCGGATTTGGAGATCGGCGCGGGCGACGGCCATTTCACACCTGACATTGGCGCGGGGATGCGGCGGCGGACCTGTATACCTTAATTCAAGCTCGCCAATTGCCGCCGCAACGGGTTTGACGCCTTCTCGGGTTTCGGACCCCTCTGAAGCCCCGCGGCCGTCGGCGGTCGACACACGCTGCCCGAACTTTCTTGGGTCGGCAATCTAAATTGGGGTTGTAATAGTGCCCTGACGCGGCATTACTTCGGCGAGGTGGTGGCCGAAATATGGGCAACGAACTTCCGATGGCGCAATTGGGCGAAACCGGCATCAGCGTAACCCGGCTCGGTTTCGGTACCTCCCTGTGGAGGCCGGAGCGGGATTACTGGACCGAGGAAGTCGCCCACGGCGTCTACAACGCAGCCCTGGACTCAGGGATCAATTTCTTCGACACCGCATTCGACTACGTATTCGCCGAGGAGTGGATCGGCAGCGGACTGGGCGATCGCTACGGGGAGTTCGCACTCGCCACCAAGTGCGGGTGCACCAGCACCAGGCCTCAGATGAATACCTCCGACCACCTCTGGACGAAAGAGAATTTCCACTACAACATCGACGTGAGCCTGGAACGCCTGGGGCGCGATAGCGTCGAAATCCTGCAGCCGCACAATCCGACCATCGCTGAATTCGAGGCTGGCGATTTGGGGCACGCGCTGAGGGAAATCCGCGACTCCGGCAAAATCAAGCACATCGGCATCTCGACCACCCTGCCACACCTCCCGGTGTTCCTGGGGATGGGCTTTTTTGAAACGATGCAAATCCCTTACTCGGCGCTCGAACGCGAGCACGAGGAATGGATTGCGAAGGTGGCCGAAGCCGGCGTCGGAACAATCATCCGCGGCGGCATCGCGCAAGGGGAGGGAGACACCCGGTACGGGGC
>CAYXKQ010000059.1:0-3050 GCA_964465715.1 uncultured Chloroflexota bacterium | reverse complement strand
CGCCCCGTGCCGCACCCGTGGGCACCGGGACGCCAAGTGGGAACAATTCGAGCGCGCCGGGCTTGACGAGCTGCGCGAGGGAGGCGAAAGTCGCTCGGCATTCATATTGCGGTTCACGCTTTCGCACCCGCACGTCCACACGACCATCGTCGGGACCTCACGGCCCGCCCACCTCGAGGAGAACATCGCCGCGGCCATGCGCGGACCGCTTGCCGATGACGTTTACGCCGAAGCCAAATCGCGCCTGGATGCGATCGGGCAGTCGCCATCCCCGGTCACCTGAAGACCTATCGGCCGGCGTCGGGCGGTTTGAACACCGATCGAACCGGGCGCCCCGGCATCTCTGAGCTGAGTTGGGGCCCGGGAACCGGTCCCGCCGACCCGAGCTTCGCTCCAGCCCGGTCCGAATCTCGTACCGGGAGACCTTCCCCGTGATGCGGCAGGCTCTGTTTGCCGCCTACCTGCGCGGTTCCGGGGCCCTGCGCCACCGCGACTTTCGCTGGGTCGTGCTGGGGAGCCTCGGCGGTCAGTCGGCGTACTGGGCGCTGATCATCGCCCGCGGGGTATTCATCCTGGCGGCCACCGGCTCCTCGGGACTGGTCGGACTGGCCACGTTCGCGGCCATGGCGCCGCGCTTCATCGTCCCGCCACTGTCCGGGTACGTTTCCGACCGCTTCGACCGGCGCAAGGTTCTAGCGACCGCTTATGGACTCCAGCTCGGGCACGCTGTCCTTTTGTCAGTGCTCGCCCTGACCGGGGCCATCGAGGTCTGGCAGATCGTGCTCCTGGCCCTCATCGACGGTTCCTTCAGGACGTTCCAGATCACGGCGACGCAGAGCCTGATCCCGAACCTGGTGCCGCGAAATCTGCTGCTTAACGCCGTGGCCCTGAATCAATTGGCCATCCAGGGATCGCGGTTGGTCGGCCCGGCGGTGATCGCCCCGCTCCTGCTCCTGCAGGGTCCCCAGGCGGCATTCGTAGCCAGCATATTCCTCTACGCGTTCGGCATCGCCAGCGTGATGGCGGTACGCATCAAGTCCTCGGGGGAACTGACCGGCGGGGCCAGGCTGGCCGCCAGCCTCTGGGCCGCCTACCGCTTCGTGTGGGGCAACCGCCCGCTGCGCTGGCTGTTCATCCTGATCGCCCTGCACTGTGCGATGACGATGTCGTTCGAGTCCATGCTGCCGGTCCTGGCGCGCGACGCCCTGGGTGAGGCGAACGCCAGCGTTTCCTATCTGATGATGGGCGTCGGCGCAGGGGCCATCGTCGGCGTGGTGGCCGTCGCCGGCCTGCAGAGCGCGGCCATGCGCGGACAGGCGCTGCTGGTGACCGGTTTGCTCAGCGGGGCATCGATGCTCGTGCTGGCGATGTCGACCAACGTGACCGTGGCGATCATCGGCGCGGCGGGCATGGGAGGTTCGCAGGCCGCGTTCATGGCGATCGGAATCGCCATGATTCAGTCGCTTGCCCCGGACGGGATGCGCGGCCGCATAACCGGCCTGGAGCAGATCAACATCGGCGGCAACATGGCGGTCCTGAACCTTGTCAACGGGATCGCCGCCGACGCGGTCGGCGCCCCGGCGGTCCTAACTGTCCTGGGAGCCGGCTTCACCGTGGTGGTGGTTGTCAGTCTGGCGGTGGCCACGCTGCGGGCGATCTACAGCGGCGCGCTCGACCTTGCCCCCGGCGCGGTGGCCGCACACGCCTGAGCGCCGGGTTTTGCGATCGGGGTCCTGAATTCAGATCCGGTAGAGCCGCTCGGCATTGCCCGCATGCAGGCGCGCGCGGTCGTCGGCGCCTAATCCGGCGGTGATTTCGGCGTAGGCGGAAACGACTGCTTCGTAGCTGCTAAAGAGGCTGTCGACCGGCCAGTTGGTGCCGAAAAAGCAGCGCTCGACGCCGAAGGTCTCGATGCAGTATTCGATGAATGGCCGAATCGATTCGGTATTCCAGTCGTGGTCGGTCATCCCCAGGCCGGAGAGCTTGCACCAGACGTTTTGGGCCCCGGCCGCGGTGGCCATGCCGCGGCGCCAATCGGCGATGTACTCGCGGCCGCGCTCCTTAGGGGACCCGGTGTGGTCGATGACCACCTGCAGGCCGGGATGGCGCTCGGCGATCGAGCGCACCCTTGACATGTGCTCCCAGGCCACGTTCATGCTGGCAATAAGATTCATCTCCTCGAGCAGCGCGAATCCGCGCAGGGTGGCCGGATCGTCGAGCCGCTCGGCCACCTCGAAATCCCTGACGCCGCGCATGTTGGCGCAGCGGCAGTGCCGCTCAAGGGTTGACTTGACGTCCGGGTCCGAAAGGTCGGCGGCGGCGATTATGCCGTGCGGGAAACCGGTGCGGTTGGCCGCCTCCTGGAGCCAGACGGTTTCAGTGACCGGGTCGGGCGAGCCGATGGCGGCCTGGACGTGGACCGCCTTGGCCACGTTGAAGGGGCGGGTGAGCTCTATATAGTCCTCGGCCAGGAAGTTGCGCTCGCCGAGCGAGCGCACCCTGGTTCCCAGGACCGGGTGGACCACGTCCGGGCCCCAGTGCGAGTAGATCAGTTCGGGATGCTGCATGTCGTAGTAGTGGACATGCGAATCGACTAATCGCGGCAGGCTCACGGGACTCTCCAGACCTTTGGGCGGGCTGCTGTGGTGCTAGCGCGATCGGTTTTCCTGGTCCATCTGCGCCCTGGCAGGTATTGGGCGTCAGGCAAGGAAAAAGACCTGTTCCAGCTCCAGCATTCGCTGGTCGGGCCGGCCGGGCGGCCCCTCGAAATATTCGGCCATCAATTCCTGCCAGCGGGCATTGACCTCTTCGCCCGCCATCCCTTCCAGGCTGTCGGCTAACGTCCGCTCGGCCTCAAAGTAGCCGAACAGCAGTCCGTCGGGAGCCATGAACAGCGAATAATTGCGCCAGCCGTGGCGGCGCAGCGCGGCCAGCATGTCCGGCCAGACCTCGCGGTGGTGACGCTTGTACTCATCGATACGGTCCTCGCGGACCTTGAGCAGAAACCCGATGCGTTGCATGTTCCCTATGGCGCTTCCTGGCGGGCGGGG
>CAYXKQ010000058.1:0-10120 GCA_964465715.1 uncultured Chloroflexota bacterium | reverse complement strand
GCGATCTGGTCCGGGGACAGCGTTCCGCCCAGGGCTTCCAGCTCACCCGGGCCGGGCCGCGGCGGCTCCGAATCGAGCGCGTGGGCCAGGCTGCCAAGCTGCCCGCCACAGTGAACGCCAAGCCCGGTCGGAGCGGATGCGGCCTCGACCAGCAACGCCCCGTGACCGGAGTCGGCCAGCGACTGGGCCAGGTGCCGGGCCACCGCGGAAGCGTCGGCCCGCGCATCCGGCGCGGTGATCAAAATCACCCCGGATTGGCCGGTCAACTGCGCCAGCACCCGGGCCCGCAGCGAAGCCAGTTCGAATTCGAAATTCATCCGCGTCGGCCATCGAGCCGGGCCAGGACCTTGAGGCCTCCCGGAAGGTCGGGATCATCCAGGTGCAGGCGGCCCCGCCAGGCGATGCCGACGGCTACCACCAGCAGCGATCCAAACAAGCCGACCGCACCGCCCAGCAGCACGGTGATCGCCTTGCGCAGCAATGTCAGCCGGTCAAGCCCCGATTCCCAGTCGATCACGCTGGCGTAGGCGATTTCGCCAAATGCCGGCAGCAGGGGATCCAGATCCTGGGTGATTACCTCGGCGGCCGCCCGCGCGGCCCGTTCGGCGGTTGCGCGATCGTCCCAGTAAACGTACATGTCCAGGCCGCGGTGGGTCCGGTCGGCCTGCAGCGATCCGGCCAGGGCGCCGGGGTCCAGGACCAGCTGGGACTGGCTGGCCAGGCGATCGGCGACCAGGCCCGCGAACGCCGCGCCGGTGACCAGCTGCTCGAGGTCGTCCATGACGTAGTTGATGGCCAGCGTGCGCGAGATTTCCACCTGGTAGGCCGGATCCTGTCCCGAGTCGGGCACCTTCAAGCTCACCAGGACCTGGGCACGGCCGGCGTAAGTCTGATCGCTGACCCCAACCCAGATCGCCGCCAGGGCCAGCGGCAGCAGGGTGGCGGCGGCAATGGGTATCCAGTTGCGCAACCATCCGGTCCAGAGCGTGTCAGCGTACACCGAGTTCCTTAGCGTGGGCCGCGCGCGGGCGCGCGGTTGCAGACCTTGTCGATGAACCGGGTAAATTGCCGGTCAAAGCGCCGGTGCGAATACCCCTGCGCATTCTCGACCAGCACCTCGGGATCGTAGCTGCCGGCGTCGAATGCCTGCAATGCCGCAATCAGCGCCCCGGTGGTGGGCTGGTCGAAGAATTCACCGGTCTCCCCGGCGGAAACTGTCTCCAGGGCGCCGCCGCCGGCGAACGCCAGCACCGGGCGACCGGACGCCTGGGCCTCAATCGGCACCAGCCCGAAGTCCTCCTCGCCGGGGAACAGGACCGCCCGGCAGCGGGCCAGCTCGCGCCGCAGACGCTGCTTGTCGATGCGGCCGGCAAACTGAATCGTTGGGCCCGCGATCGCCTTCAGGTCGGCCTCGGCCCGGCCCGATCCCACGATCCGCAGCGGCAATTGGAGCCGATTGCAGGCGCGGATCGCAAGGTCGATCCGCTTGTACGGGGCAAGCCGCGAGACCAGCAGCAGGTGCTCGCCGATCTCGGAGGGCGGGGCGGGGTCGAAATCATCGACCCGCACCGGCGGGTGGATCACCGTGGAGCCGCGCCCGTAGCAGCGCCGGATCCGGTCGGCGACCGCCCGCGAGATGGCGATGAAGTGGTCGGTGCGATCGGCCATCAGCCTGTCCAGGCGCCGCAGTCCCGCAAGGCCCAGTCGCACCAGCGGATCAAGCGTGGCCGGAAAATCGCGCTCGGCGGCCAGGTAGCGGCGCATGTCCCAGAGATAGCGGGGCGGGGTCAGGCAGTAGCAGACGTGGGTGGTTGACAGATCGGTCGGAATCCAGCGGCAGAATCCGGAGGCGTTGGAAACGACCACGTCGGCGTCCCGGATCCACCAGCGGGCAAAGGTCGCCGCATAAACCGGTAGATAACGGCGGTGCTGTTCGAATACGGCCGGCATGACCTGCATCAGCGAGGTGCGGATGTCTTTTTGCAGGAACTCCGGGTCCATCGCCGCAGGATCGTAGATGGAGGTGTAGATCGGCGCCCCGGGGTAGAGGCGGGAGAGCTCCAGGAGGACACTTTCGGCGCCGCCCATCTGATTGAGCCAGTCGTGAACCAGGGCAACCCGGCGACCGCTTTCGGCCGGCACCTTCAGTAGGCCCCTTCGCCCTTGAGCACCGCCGGGACCGTCCGCAGCAGGATCTTCAGATCCAGGCCGACCGACCAGTGCCCAACGTAGTAAGTGTCCAGCATGACCATTTCCTCAAAACCGAGATTGCTGCGCCCGCTGACCTGCCAGAGACCGGTGATGCCGGGCGGGGCGAGCAGCCGGTTGTATGCGTACTCATCGTAGGCCGAGACCTCGTCCGGAATCTGGGCGCGCGGCCCGACCAGGCTCATCTGCCCGGCGATGACGTTGAGCAGCTGCGGCAGTTCGTCCAGCGATGTCTTGCGCAGCACCCTCCCGACGCGCGTGATGCGCGGGTCGTTGCGCGGTTTGAAAAGCGCCTGGTCGCGCGCCTCCGGAAAGACCTCGTAGCGGGCGTCGGAGGCGTCTTTGACCATGGAGCGGAATTTCATCATCCGGAAAGGACGACGGTCGCGCCCGATGCGTTGCTGCCCGAACAGCGCCGGACCGGGCGAGTCGATCCGAATCGCCAGTGCCAGCAATGCCAGCAGCGGCGAGAGCAGCACCAGCATCGTTCCCGCCAGCACGATATCCAGGGACCGCTTGAGAAACGCGTTTAAGCCCGCGATCCGGTTGCTGGTGAGGGTAAACAGCGGGATGCCGGCCACGGCTTCGGTATGGACCCGGCCGGCCTGCAGGGCCAGCAGGTCGGGGACCACGGTGGCCCTGATCCCGCGCCTGCGGCAGGACGCGATCAGTTCGTTGGAGTGCGCGTTGGCCTCCAGGGGCAGGGCCACGATCACCCGATCGGGAGCCGACTGCTCCAGGACTGAATCGATGTCGGCCAGTCCGCCCAGGCGCCGGAACCTCCCGAAATCGTCATCGTTGCCGGACTCGTGGTCGAGGAACCCGAGCGCCACCATGCCGGCGCCGGCGTTGCCGCGGATCTGCTGCATGAGCATCTTGGCCAGGACCCCGCGCCCGGCCACAATTACCCGTTCGGTCCCGATGCCCCGGCGGTATCGGTTCACGTACCAGCGGTGCACGACCAAACGCAGCAGCGCGGCCAGTAGCACTGCCGAGACGCCCAGGTAGGCAAACATCAATCGGGATGAGGGCGGGAAGGCCTCGCGGGCCAGGTACGAGGCGACGATTATGGCGGCTTCGGCCAACAGCGCCGCCGGCACGATCCGGCCGACCTGATCGAGCCAGGATCCCAGCACCTGACGGCGGTAGAGTCCGCGTGAGTACATGGTCGCGAGCATCACCGCCGCAAAAATCATTCCGACCACCAGGAACTGGCTCAGACCGACGTAGCGACCGGGCCCGATGGCCCCGCCGATTTCCAGGTCGTAGCGGGCCACGTGCGAAATGAACCAGGCGCCCGCCAGCGCCAGGGAGTCGAGCGCCAGGGTCAGCCACTGGCGTCGCTGCCAGCGGTTTGGTCCGACCGCGTCGGCGGCCAAGGCTTTCGGCAACGCGGGGTTTACGGCTAGCGGTCCAGGGCCATCTGGTAGGCCCGGCGGGCGCGACGCGCGGTCTCCGCCCAGGTGAACTCCCGGGCTCGCCGTCGGCCTTTCCGTCTCAGCGACTGGATCGGATGTGAATTGCTGCAAATTTTTTCGAGCGCGGCCACCATCGAATCAATGTTATTGAGGTCAAATAGCAACCCGGCGTCGCCAACGACCTCGGGCAGGGAAGAGTTGTCGGCCGCCGCAACCGGGGTTCCGCAGGCCATCGCCTCGAGCACCGGAAGCCCGAATCCCTCATAAGCCGACGGATAAACGAATCCCTCGGCGGCCGAGTACCAGAAGGGTTTGTCGGGTTCGGAAACATACCCGGGCAGCAGCAGGCGCTCGGCCACGCCAGCATCCCCGGCCAACCGGCGGACGTCCACTTCGCCCCAGCCGGCCCCGCCGGCGATAACCAGATCGCCCGGGTATCCGCGCCTGACCAGCTGGGCGAATGCCGCAATAAGGCGGTCGAGGTTCTTGCGGGGTTCGATGGTTCCCAGGTAGAGCAGGAACCGTTCGGGGACCCCCGGCCGGCGCCGAAATCGTTCGAGAGACCCCGAATCAACCGCTCCGTCCAAGCCCGGGTCAAGCCCCGGATAGGCGACCACCAGGCGATCCGGGTCCGCGTTCTGGATCGACACCAGATCGCGGCCGGTGGCGGCCGAATCGACCAGCACCGCCCGCGCCCGGCGAAGCGACCAGTGACCGGCCATTCCCAGCCACGCGCGCCGCCGCCAGGGGTGGGCCCCGGGGGTCGTCAGGTAGGTCAGGTCGTGGACGGTCACGACCTGGCGGCAGCCGGCCAACAGCGGGGAAACGTTCAGCAGGCCGTGCAGGAGTTCGATTCCCGCCTCGTCGGCGGCCAGGGCCAGGCCGGTCTGCTCCCAGGCGATCCGCCGCCAGGGCCGATCGCCCGGGGCGGGCGAGAAGATGAGTCGCGCCCGCGCAAGCACGGGCAGGCTGGCGGGGTCGAAGTCGGCGTTGCAGAAGACCACGTACTCGTGTTCGGAGTCGGTCTCCTCAAGCAGGGCCCTGATCAGATTGCGGGCGTAAACGCTGACCCCGCTGTTGCGAAACCCGGGCCGCGAGTGCATGCAGGTTGCATTGAGTCCGATCAGCGCCATTCAAGCGCCCTGACCGTGCGAAGGCAATTGCATACCGCGGTAAAGAAAAGACGGCCGGGGCGGGTGGCCCCGGCCGTCGTTGTTCCGTTTCCGGAAGCGGGACCTAAGCGATCCCGGCCGGCTCCTCGCCGATGACTTCTTGCGTCATCGGGTCGAACAGGTGCATGTGGTTCATGTCGAACACACAGTTGAATTCCTCGCCGGAGTGTTCAGTCGTCCGCGGGTCCACTCGCGCGATGTACGAGTTGTCGTCGGTGACCAGATACAGATAAATCTCTGACCCCAACGGCTCGAAGACGTCGACCGTGCTCCTGATGAGCTGGTCCTGGGTCGTTCGATCGGGGGCGAACTCCGGAGTCCAGAGGTCCTCAGGCCTTATCCCGAAGATCACGTCCTGACCGATGTAGGGCGCATAGGCCTGGCGTCGGTCGGGCGGGACATCAAGCGGCTGGCCTTCGAACGCTTCGACCTTCAGATCGTCGGCGGTACCGGTGATCTTGGCGTCGAAGAAGTTCATTGAGGGGCTGCCGATGAACCCGGCCACGAACATGTTGGCGGGGTGGTCGTAGACGCCTTGCGGGCTGCCGCACTGCTGCAGCACGCCGTCGCGCAGGACTGCGATCCGGCTACCCATCGTCATGGCCTCGGTCTGGTCGTGCGTGACGTAAATGACCGTGGTCTGGAGACGTTCGTGCAGGCGGATCAACTCGGCGCGGGTCTGTACCCGCAGCTTGGCGTCGAGGTTGGAGAGCGGCTCGTCCATGAGGAAGGCCTTGGGCTCGCGAACGATCGCGCGGCCCAGCGCTACCCGCTGGCGCTGCCCACCGGAAAGCTCCTTGGGCTTGCGGTCGAGCAGTTCACCGATTGCCAGCAGCTCGGCGGCTTCCTGGACCCGGCGGGTGATCTCCGCCTTGGCGGTCTTGCGCAGGCGCAGCCCGAATGCCAGGTTGTCGTAGACGCTCATGTGCGGGTAGAGCGCGTAGCTCTGGAACACCATTGCAATGTCGCGGTCTTTCGGCGCGACGTCGTTGACCACGCGGTCACCGATGTAGATGTTGCCAGCGCTCAGCTCTTCCAGCCCGGCGATAAGACGCAGGGTGGTGGACTTGCCACAACCCGACGGGCCGACCAGCACCAGGAACTCCTGGTCCTCGATTTCAAGACTCAGGTTTCTGACTGCCACTACCTCGCCGAAGCGCTTCGTGACGTTGTCAAGTGTGACGCTTGCCATAGGCGGTCAACACCCTTTCTGCGCCGCGGCCGCGCCGCCGGCGCCTACAAAGGCCGCTCGCAGCCAGGGCATGGCCGCCTGCGACCCGATGGAACCAGAACTGTTCGGCAATAGCCGTGTCCCATCTGAAAGGCAGATTCCTCCGCCTTTCACAAAGCTTACGCCAAAAGGCCAGGCCACGCTGCAGTTAGCGTTCGACGAATTTTGTGGGCCGGATCGCCGGCCGGTGATTCCGTCAGTTGATTGATCCGGACAGGCGCGGAAGTCTTGGAGACTCCGGAGTTGCCCCTGCCACATTTTTGTGTAACACTTTTATATAAGAACGTTATGGGATCATTTGTATATGAAAGCTATTCAAGTTTCGTTTGACGAATCCTTGTTGGATGAATTGGATCGGCACCCCTTGGTTCGCGCTAAGGGCCGGTCCGCGGTGTTGCGACTGGCGGCGGCGGAATTCATCGCCCGTTCTGAGGCCGCCGATATCTCGGCCCGATACAGGGCCGGTTACGCCGACCGCGATGGGTCCTCAGCCGATTTGTCCGGTTGGGTTGAACAGGGATCATGGCCCGAAGACTAGAAAGCGGTCCGCGCCGGGGCGAGATCTGGCAGTTTCGGTTCAATCCGCCCGACAGATGCCGCCCGGTCGTCGTGCTCACCCGCTCGGAAGTCCTCCCGCTGATTCGGACCGCCATGGTGGCGCCGATTACATCGACAATCCGCGGGATTCCCAGCGAGGTCTTGGTCGGCGTCGAAGAAGGTTTAAAGCGCCGATCGGCGGTGAATCTGGATAACGTCCAAACCGTCGAACAGGCACAACTTTCCGCGTACATCGGTACATTGGATGCGGATCGGATGCGCGCCGTTTGTCGCGCCCTGGCAATTGCGACCGGGTGCGAGTAAACGACTGCCAGAACGACCACCAGATGGTTCCATGCTGGCCCGCAACCCGACCAGCATAAAGCCGCTCAAACTCCGAGCGACCAGACTCCCGAACGCATACGGGAGTTCCGCATATGAATTGGCGGGCGGGTACTAACCCTTACCGGCAGTTTGCATGCTTGGGCCGAGTGGGTTTGGCCACTTCCACCCGTATTCAATCAATCAGACAATTGGCGAATCTCGACGTCAGCCGGTAACGGCACCGGCGGTCAACCCGGCCGCCATGCGGCGTTGCACCAGAAGTGCGAACAGGATTACCGGCAGGACCACCATCGTGCCAGCCGCGTGCAGCTGACCCCAGAGCACTTCCTCGACGCCGACGAAATTGAAAACGCTTACCGGTGCGGTGCGGGCTTTGGCGCCGGCCACCGAGAACGCGAACAGGAACTCGTTCCAGGAAAAGATCAGCAGCAGGATCGCGGCAATCCCCGGCGCCGCCAGCGGGAGCACGATCCGCCAGATCAGTTGCAACCGGGTGCAGCCGTCGACCAGGGCGGCCTCCTCCAGTTCGCGCGGAATCTCGGCGATGAACTCGCGCAGCATCCAGACCCCGATCGAGAGATTGAGCTGGACGTAAATGAGCACCAGGCCCTGCAGGGTGTCCATCAGGCCCAGCCTGGTCCAGAGGAAGAAGAAGGGCAGGAGCATCGCGATCGGAGGGATCGCTCGCGGCAGCAGCAGGAACAGCCCGAAGGCGCGTTTGCCGCGAAACTCGAAGCGTGCCAGGACGTAGCCGGCCGGGATCGAGACCCCGAGCGCAACCACCACCGAACCGATCGAAACGATGATCGAGTTGACGAAGAACCTCAGGAAGTCCTGGTGAACTCCCCCGATCACGTTCTTGTAGTGCTCCCAGGTGAATTCGAAGAAGAGCAGCTTCGGGGTCAGCGAAAAGGCGTCGGTCTGGACCTTGACCGAGGTGGTCAGCACCAGGTACATCGGCAGGACGGCCCAGACGAAGGCGATGATCAGGCCGGCGTAGACGATGCCGTCGACCAGGCGGCGGTTCCTGCGCACTGCTAGTCGGACTCCGCCACGCTCAGTACGCCGCCCCGCGGCTGGCGGAGAGCGCCCTGGTAAAGATCGCGATCAGGACGAACGAGAACAACGTCATCGCCAGGCCCACCGCGGCCGCCCCGCCGAAGTTCGAGAACGAGAACATCGTCTCGTAGATGAATATCGGGAGCGTCATGGTCACCCGCCCGGGTCCCCCCTGGGTCATAACGTAGATCATGTCGAATGTCCGGAACGCGTCCAGCATCCGCAGCATCGTCACCACCAGCAGCACCGGCATCACCATCGGCAGGATCACGTAGCGGAATCTTTGCCAGGCATTGGCGCCGTCGATTGCAGCCGCTTCCAGCGGTTCGTTCGGGACTGAGAGCAGTCCGGCAAAGATGGTGATCGTCATGAACGGCGTCCAGTGCCAGATGTCGACCAGGATCACCCCGACGATTGCCAGATTCACATCGCTCAGCGGCGCGATTCGCCCGAACCCCAGTACATCGAACACGTACCCGGTCAGGCCCCAGTTGGGATCGTAAATGAGGGTCTTGAAGGTGAGGGCCGATACCACCGGGGTCATGACCATCGGAAGCAGCAGGGCGACCCGGAAGAAAGCGCTGCCCCGCAGGCGGCGGGTGAGCATGATGGCGATGACCAGCCCCAGGATCAGCTGAAAGAAGACCGACCCGAACGTGAATGATGCCGAGCGCAGGACCGAATTGATGAAATTCGGGTCGTTGATCAGGAAGTTGAAGTTGCTGAGCCCGACCCAGCGGGGATCCTCGACGCCGCCGCGCCAGAACGTGAACGCCAGGTAGAAGTTCAATAGCATTGGCGCCAGCGTCAGGACCACGAGCACCAGCAGGGCCGGCGAAAGGCCCAGCCCGATCGACAGGTTGCGGACGCGGAACCAGTTCACGAGTCAGTCACCGAGGGCGCGCAGAATCCGGATTGCGGCCGCGGAATCGCCGCCGCTGCCAATTCCACGCGGTGGTCAGGCCACCGCCCGGCTGCAGGGCGCCGGGCGGTGGCGGCAACGATTAACTACGAGTAGTAACCGGCCTGCGTCATCAGGTTTTGCACTTGATCGAACGAGGATTGCGAACCCTCTTCGACCGTTTTTTCGCCGGCAACCATAGAGGACAGCTCGATCCCCTGGATACGCAGGATGTCCTGGGCCTCCGGAATCGGGCGGCCGTTCACGGACGTGACCAGGTAATCGGGTCGGGCGGTCGAGATGCCGTGCCCGAACACCACCGGCCACTGCCCGAAGTTCTTGTCCTTGACCACGTCCTGCCACACGCTCTGCTGGGTAACCCAGTTGCGGGCGGTGACCCAACGCAGCAGGGCGAACCGCAGTGCGGTCAGCCGGGAGCTGGCCCACTGCATGTAGAGCCAGGCCGGGTCCTTCTTCTCCGAGAAATTGTTCATCGTCACGGTCCAGGTCCAGAAGCCGTGCTCGCCGTATTCGCCTTCGGTTACACCGGGCATGTAGTGGGCACCCACGGTTCCGATGACCTTGGAGGCGTTCACGTCCTCAAATCCGGGAGTGAACCCGAAGGTGTCCGGCAGCATGCCCGAAAGGCCACCGCGGAAGTCTTCCAGGACATCGCGCCAGATCTTGGTTGAAGATCCGGGCGGGCCGTACTTGGTCACCAGGTCGACGTACTTCTGGGTTCCGGCCAGACTCTCGGGAGAGTTGATTATCGACTCCCAGTCGTCATTGAGGTACCCGCCCCCATAGGTGTAGGGGAACGCCGGGTACATGATCTGCAGGAATCCTCCGCGCAGCGAGATCCCGTAGAAATCATTCTCGGGGTCGTACAGCCGGGCCGCGGTTTCCTCCAGCTCGTCCATGGTTTCGGGCGGATCCTGGATCCCGGCTTCCTCGAATTTGTCGACCCGGAAGAAGTTCGCGTGCGAGACCGCGTCAAACGGCACCGCGCCGATCTCGTCACCGGCCGTAACAGCACCTCGGACCGATGGGTGGACGTCGTCGAAGTCGTACCACTCGATGTCGGTGTGGTCGGGGTCGGTCAGGTAACCGCTCAGGTCCTGGATCAATCCGCCGGACAACCAGCGCGGGATGTTGAACGCCGCCGACCAGAAGAGGTCGTAATTGGCCGAACGCGAGGTCAATTCCAGGTTGGTCTTGTCGAAAAGCTGGGTTTCGCCGAGCAGCTCGT
>CAYXKQ010000057.1:7172-10182 GCA_964465715.1 uncultured Chloroflexota bacterium | reverse complement strand
GCCACCGACTGGCAAATCCGCGAATTAGTCTCGATCTGTGCCCGCAGGAATTCGCGCACGATCTTGTGCGGTCCGCGATTGGCGTCGCAGGTCTCGAATATGCGGACGTCGGGGTCGGATAACAGGTCTCGCGAATCCGGGTCGACGAGGAAAAACTCCTCCTCGACACCCAGCGATATCTTCAAGTCGTCCAAAGCACACCAATTCGCTGCGAGGCGGAACAAGAGTTGAGCCTAATGCGCAATTCGCGCGTCAGGCCACTGAGCATGTTCGCATTTGTTCGGGGATCGCCACCAATTTAGGGCAGGAAAGCGAAGGCGGCCGCCGGGCCGCCGGGCCGCCGGGCCGCCGGCGCCCGAGGCTAGTCCAACTGGCCAGATTATTGGTTCGCTTCAACCGGTTCCCGGCCCGAAGTAACGCTCCACTTCGAATTGCTTGGACCTTGCCTTCGAAAGCCCGTATGCGGTTTGCAGGCCCAGCCAGGTCTCAGGAGTGGAACCAAAACTCCGTGACAGGCGAATGGCCATTTCCACCGAGATTCCAGACCGTTCATTGACCAAGTCCGAGAACGTCCGGCGGGATACGCCAAGTCCCCTGGCCGCCCTGGCAACGGTGAGTCCCAACGGTTCGAGGCACTCCCGCCTGATTATTTGACCCGGGTGCGGGGGATTGATCATCGGCACTGGCGTGTCTCTTGCGGCTATCAACGATTTCGCCGCCATCAGCCCGACCTTCCCGCAACCCGAAGGCGGCCGCGCCGGTTGGCTGAATCAGCATGGCCATTGTCGCCGTTCTAATGGCCATTGGGCCGACGCAAACCGGGTCCTGGATCCGTGGCCAGGGCATTGCGGCATCAACCTCAGCGGGGCCGAGGGAATCGCGTCGTCAAATGACGAAAGCCAACTACTGGCAATTGCCCAGAGGTTGGCCACCTAACGGCCCCGTGAATCCGGGCCGGCCGGCCAAAAAAAGAACCCCGCCGGTCCTTTTTCGGACCGACGGGGCCCTGATTACTCGGTGCCCGCGCTTTCTAGCTTGGGTTGACCGGGACCTGGCAGCCTACGCGTCGTAGTACTTGAAGAACTCCCACGGGGTTGGCCGCAGGCGGTGTTCGTCGACTTCCTCGCTGCGCTTGTACTCAAGCCAGGTTTCGATCACGTCGGGAGTGAACACATCGCCGACCAGGAGGTATTCGTGATCTGCCTCGAGAGCGTTGAGCGATTCCTCCAGCGATCCCGGAACCGAGGCGATCTTGGACAGCTCTTCGGCCGACATCTCGTAGATGTCCACATCCACCGGATCGGGCGGCTCGATCTTGTTGATTACCCCGTCGAGTCCGGCCATCAGCATTGCCGAGAACGCCAGGTACGGGTTGGCGGTCGGATCGGGCGAGCGGAACTCAATCCGGCGCGCCGCCGGCGACGACGAGTAGGTCGGAATCCGCACGCAGGCGGACCGGTTGCGCTGCGAGTAGACCAGGTTCACCGGCGCTTCGAATCCGGGCACCAGCCGCTTGTAGGAGTTGGTCGTGGGGGCGCAGAAAGCCAGCAGCGAGGCGGCGTGCTTGAGCAGTCCGCCAACGTACCAGCGTGCCATGTCGGAGAGCATGCCGTACTTTTCGGGACCGCCGTAGAAGAGCGGTTCTCCGTCTTTCCAGAGGCTCTGGTGGCAGTGCATTCCGGAACCGTTGTCGCCCAGCACCGGCTTGGGCATGAAGGTGACCGTGTGGCCGCTCTGGCGGGCGACGTTCTTGATGATGTATTTGTAAATCATCATGTTGTCGGCCTGCTCGATAAGCGGGGCGTACTTGAGGTCAATCTCGGCCTGGCCGGCGGTGGCCACCTCGTGGTGGTGTACCTCGACGTCGATGCCGATGTCCAAAAGCGCGGTCACCATCCTGGAGCGCAGGTCCTGCTGCGAGTCGTTGGGCGGAACCGGGAAGTAGCCCTCTTTGTGGCGCGGGCGGTGGCCCAGGTTCTGGTCCGGGCGGCCCGAATTCCAGATTCCTTCCTCCGAATCGACGGTGAAGAAAGCGCCGTTGGCCGACTCGTCGAAACTGACGTGGTCAAAGACGAAGAATTCGTCCTCCGGACCCCAGAAGCTGGAGTCGGCAATGCCGCTGTCGGCAAGATGCGCCACTGCCTTGGCGGCGATATTGCGCGGATCGCGCGAATAGCGCTCGCGCGTCAGCGGGTCTTCGATGTCACAGGTCATCACCAGGGTCGGGACCTCGAGGATCGGGTCCACGAACGCCGTCGAGGGATCGGGGATGACAAGCATGTCGGATTCGTTGATCGCCTGGAATCCGCGCACGCTGGAACCATCGAAGCCGGCGCCGTCGGCGAAGAGGTCCTCGTCCAGGTAGCTGATCGGCATTGAAAAGTGCTGCCAGGTTCCCGGCAGGTCGGTGAAGCGCAGGTCGACAAATCGACAGTCGGCGTCGCGCGCCATGCGCAATACCCTTTGAATCTGCTCGGAGCGATCGCTCATGAATTACTCGCCTTTCTTATCGCCTTGATGTCGGCGCCAAAAGAAAAAACCTCGCGACCATCCATGTCGCGAGGCTCGAAACGGTTGAGCCCGACCGGCATTCGTCACTGAAGGCGCGGCAGGTGTGGTTCTTTCCGGCTAAAGTCTACGCCAATTCCGTCGCTGGCGGCCCGCCGCTACTGCAGGTTGGAGAGCACCATGGCGATCACGACGAATATGAAGATCGCCACCGCCCAGAAAGTCCAGTGCAGGCCCAGAACCGTGCCCTGGGACAACTGGGGCACGCCGCGCGGAGAGGGACGCCGGCTGCCGGCCCGGGAGGGTCGCGTGGGGCGCTGGGCGCGTTCGCGCAGCCGCCGCAGGTTTTCCGAAATCGCCGGCTCGAAGCGGCTCGGTTCGTCGGCGGCGGGTTCCTCGCTCTCCTCGGACGCAGGCGCGGCCTGGCCCTCACGCGGAAGTTTGGCCCCGCAGTTGATGCAGAGCCAGGCACCGCTGGTGTTTTCGTGATCGCAGTCAGGAC
>CAYXKQ010000057.1:0-7072 GCA_964465715.1 uncultured Chloroflexota bacterium | reverse complement strand
CCGCAGTTGATGCAGAGCCAGGCACCGCTGGTGTTTTCGTGATCGCAGTCAGGACATCGCATGTAAATTACCGGTCTGTGCGCGGCATTGGGACGGCGGAAACCGTCCGCTAATCAACTTTAAGCGGTTTCGGGTCGGGCGGCCATGCTGCTAACATTTGGCCACTTAGCAAAAAACGGCAGCGACAGGGCGCGCCGGACGAAGCAGTCCCGCCCTCTTCCGTCGACGAATCGGAACGCCGCCGTCTACACGCCCAGCCGGTGTAGATCGGGTCAAGACGACCCGAAGCCCCAGTCCCTTCCGGGGAGGACCGTCGCAAACGGTTCACTGGCCAAGTCCGGCCGCCTATCAACCAATGCCTGGCAGCTCGCCAAAGCGCGACGGCAATCTGTCAACTGCCCGGCACAATCGCGACCGCCGGTTCAGACTCATAACTGACCCGGGGCCGCACCGACCGCGGCATTCATTTCCCGCGGAGTCTTCAGAAGTCTGAGAGGAGACGAATGAAAAAAATAGAGGCCATCATCCGCCATGAAGTGCTCGAACCGCTTCGCGATGCACTCGACAAAGCCGGTTTCCACGGCATGAGCGTGAGCGAAGTGCGCGGCGCCGGATCACAGCGCGGATACACGGAAACGTACCGCGGCGTGCGGGCGTCGATCGTGTTCCGACCCAAGATCAAGGTCGAGATGATCATCCACGAGGAAAGCGTCGACCAGCTGGTGGCGCTGATCTGCGAACACGCCTACACCGGCGAGGTGGGCGACGGCAAGATCTTCATCTATCCGATTGAAGATGTGGTCCGCATCCGCACCCAGCAACGGGGAAGGGACGCCCTATGACCGCCGTGGCCGCTGCGCGCGCGGTAGCAATGCGTCCGCCGCTCAGCTTCCTTTTCTCGTCGCGCTACCTGTTCGCCCTGGCCGGGGCGATACTGGCGGCCGCGCTGCTGCCGGCCCTGGCCCTGGCCCAGGAAGAAGACGCGATCGTTACCCTTACCGCCACCGTCGACCAGCTCTGGATCGTCATGGCCGGGGCGCTGGTCTTCTTCATGCACGGTGGATTCACCCTGGTGGAGACCGGTTTTACCCGGACCAAGAACGCCGCCAACATCTGCGCCAAGAACATCATGAACATGTCGGTCGGCCTGATTTCCTATTGGGCGATCGGCTGGGCGTTCATGTACGGCGAGACCGCCGGCGGGGTAATCGGATCGTCCGATTACCTGATCGCGGTCGGCAACTCGCAGTTCTCGACCGACTGGTTCTTCCAGGTCGTGTTTGCGGCAACCGCCGCCACCATCGTCTCCGGGGCGATGGCCGAGCGCACCCACTTCCGCGCCTATCTGATCTACGCGGTCGTCCTCACCGGGTTCATCTACCCGGTGGTCGGTCACTGGGTCTGGGGCGGAGGCTGGCTGGCCGAGCTCGGGTTCTGGGACTTTGCCGGATCAACCGTAGTCCACACCACCGGTGGCGTTGCCGCCCTCGTGGGGGCGGCGATCCTGGGTCCGCGCCTGGGCAAGTACTCCGAGGACGGATCGGTCAACGTGATTCCGGGACACTCGATCCCGCTTGCGATCGCCGGCGTCATCATCCTTTGGTTCGGCTGGTTCGGGTTCAACGGCGGATCCACGCTCTCCGCGGTCGGCCAGGACTTTGCCAGCGTGATCGTGGTTACCAACCTCGCCGCGGCAGCTGGTGCGGTAGCCGCCATGGCGGTCTCCTGGCTCTACAACGGCAAGCCCGACGTCGGCATGATCGGTAACGGCGCTCTGGCCGGCCTGGTCGCCATCACCGCCCCGTGCGGCTGGGTCGACACCTGGGCAGCAGTCATCATCGGCCTGGTCGGCGGCGGCCTGGTAGTGGTCGGCGTGGCCTTCATCGACAAGGTCCTCAAGGTCGACGACCCGGTCGGCGCCATTGCCGTACACGGCGTGGTCGGAATCTGGGGAACCCTGGCCGTAGGCCTGTTCGCCGATCCCAAGTTCGGCGGGCCGGAAGGCAGCCTGTTCATCAACGGTGACTTCGAACAGCTCGCTGTTCAGGCGCTGGGTTCGGCAGCCTCGATCGTCTGGGTCGGCGCCACCTGCCTAGTCTTGTTCCTGGGGATCAAGTACACCGTCGGCCTGCGCGCCGAGCCGGTGGAGGAGCTTGACGGCCTCGACATCCACGAACACGGCGTGTTCGGATACGGGGAATCGAACTTCTAGAAGCCAATCCTTTGTGCCGCCCCTGCCGGCCAAATCTATTGGTTACACGCAAGGGGCCCTCCGGCGGAGGGCCCCTTGCCGTTTTTGCAAGCAACAGGCACGGAATTAAGGCCGCACCGGATCTGGGGAAACCCCCGGCGCGCCCGGTGTTCTCCGCAAAAAATCCGCGCTGAAACGAGGTGGTCACCGGAGCCCATCGGATAGGGGCGAGGGAGCGACGCAATCAGAGTGATTGGCGCTACCGCCCAGGCCGAGGATCGCGAATCAGCCGGCCGATGCAGCGCAATTGGGCTCGCGGGCGCAAAGGCGCGAAAATTCCAAATTGGACCGTTTTATTTGCCAAACCAGCCCTCTGGAACGAACACCTTGCGGAAGCTGACGATAAATGTGACGGATCGGACTCACCTCGCGCTGCAAGAGGCAGCGGCCCGCCGAGGATGCACGATCAACGGCTTGATTGAGGAGATCCTGGAGTTGAAGGTAATCGCCTCTTCGGCGGAAGTCTTGGAGATCGTCGCGCGGGCGCGTTCAAGCTCCGGGCTCAGCAGTGAGAAGGCGATGGCGATCGCGGTGCGCGAAACCAGCCTCGACCGGGCCGAACGCGGCGAGCAACGCGGGGCGCTCTAGTCGTCGGCCGTCACTTGGCGGACTCAGGGCTTGACGGTTTGATCCTGCGGGCGCCAAAGGGGCGTAACCGTCTGGACGAGTCTCCCGGCCGGCACGTCGTTCGCCCGAGGCCGGAAGGCTTTGCGCTCGAGTACAAAGGGCCGATGGCTTGGTTTCGAACACATCGCATTATTCGGCGACCTCGAAGCCGACCGCGCAACACCAGCAAATGCCGGCCTCTGACGGAATGAACGCAACCCGCCGGCATACTCGAGCCATGGCGCGCGTAGCAGCATTAACCGTCGGCGATCCAGTGGTTTTCGGGCGCGGCGGAAAAGACCCGGTTTGCGGCCACGTTGCCCGCAAGATGGCCCGCAAGGCGATCGTCATCGACTCCGAACGAACCGAGTGGAATGTTCCCTGCGGGCTGCTGCGGCCGGACAGCGAAGGTTGCCGGAAACGATTGTTTCTCCGCGACGAACGCATCAAATCCCGGTTCCGACCCGACGATGAGGTGACCTTCGATTTCGACGGCGGGGTTCTTGCCGGCGTCATCGCCCGGTTCCTGCCGACCAGAGCGCGAATCGTCTGCGACGACGAGTCCGAATTCGACGTGCCTTATCCCGGATTGCGGGCAGTGTCGCAGGAACCCGGACGCCGCGGCATCAGCTGGCTAATGCGAACCGTCGTCCTGACCGAAAAACTCATGGCAGAGCATGGCCTGGAAGGCTGGAGCTTCCAGTTCGACGACGCCTCGGGCCGCGCCGGCGTATGCATATTCGACACAAAGGTGATCGGCCTGTCGCTGCTCTACTGCCTCAATTCCGCTGACCCGGAGCTGAAAGAGACGATCCTGCACGAGATCGCGCACGCCCTGGCCGGCCCGCAGCACCAGCACGACCGCGTCTGGAAAGAGATTGCCCGGTCCATTGGTTGCTCCGGCGACCGCCTCTGCAGCGCCCCGGCTTTCGCGCCTCCGCGATACATAGTTTCCTGCCCGGCTTGCGGATGGGCGCTGCGGCGCAACGTGCGCAGGCGCGGCCAGGTTTGCGCCAAATGCCAAGGGGTATTGCGAATCCGGAGCTATACGAAGCGAGCCTGGCGGGCCGCCGCGCACGAATCGAGAGCCTGAGCCGCCGGCCGGAATTCCCGAGCTTAATCTGCGGCTAATGGCCGACCTTGGGCGGTTCCGCCCGAAATCGGAACGATTCGCCGATTACCAGTCTTCGGCGCCCTCCGGCCGGCCCCAATCGGTCTCCGGGTGTCGCCGGTCCGGCGACATTTCCTCGATCAACGCGTCAAGGTCGACGCCTTGCTTTGGCAGCAGAACACGGTCTTCCTGCAAGTCGATTTCGACCAGGGAACCCTCCTCTTCGCCCCATTGCTCTGCGATTTCATTGGGGATGCGAATCAAAAGGCCGGAACCGCATGTCAAAACACACAACTTCACTCCCATTTAATCGCCTTCACTGCCAAGTCGAGGTTTCTTATCTCTCGGTCTTTCGTGCACCGTCACCCAGCCAGTTTCAAAACCGGCAACTTGGAACCGCTTGCCGGACGGCAACATTAGCACGAATCGGCGGGTCGTCAGCGATGCCTGTGCGTCCCGGCCGATCAGGCGTAGGTTTTCGCCGCGCAGGGCCCTACCCTTGCAGCGACCGCCAATCGATCACGTCGGCGTCGCGTTCGCGCGGCGGCGGGATAGGTCCGGCGGCCGGGTACCCGAGATAGATGTATCCGGCGATGCGGTCGTTGGGTCCGGCGCCGAGATAGTCGCGCGCGGCCGGGTCCTGGGCCGCGTCGCCGGTGCGCCATTTGGAGACGATCCCCATCTCCCAGGCCGCTAACAGCATGTTCTGGATGGCCGCGCAGGCCGCGCCGTAGTCCTCAAGGTCCTGGACCCGGTCGGTCGAACGCGCCACCGAGACCGCGATCACCAGCGGGGCCCGCAGGAACAGGCCGGCGGTCTTTTTCAGGGCGGCCCGGTCGGCGTCGCTCTGCGGCGGACAGCGCTTCTGCTTGGCGTCAGCCAGGTGCTCGCCGAACCGCTGACGGTCCTCCCCGGCGATCACGTGAAACCGCCACGGTTGGGTGAAGCGGTGGTTCGGGGCCCAGGTCGCCGCCTCGATCATTTTTTCGATCTCGGCCCGGCCGGGAGCCCGGTCAGTTAGCCGGTTGACGCTGCGCCGGGCGGCGATAGCTTCGGTTACCTGCATTGATTGCATTCCTCGGGAATCTGCGGGTTCTGGTAGAAGGGTGCTATTTCAGTCTGCTTAATCCGGGGCCAGGGCGGTCCAGATTGCCATCTGACCGGACCCGCGGTTGTCCCAGGTCGCAAACGGTACCGCCAGCAGGTCGCGCGGCTTCAACGCGACGGCCGGGCACTCCCCGCGCTGATAGAGCTGCGGCTGGGGCGCGGACTGGACGCCCGCGATCCGAATCGCCCGCGAGCCCATGGGCCCCGGCTCCAGCCGGGCGCTATGGGCCGCATCGGGCCGGAGCTGGAGTTGGCGCAGGTCGACATCTGGTTGATCGGCGCTTTCCAGACAGTAGATGAGCGGACCGCGCGCGATCGCGGCCTGACCGCGCGCCTCCAGCAGCTGCGGGCCGGCGCGGGCCAGTTCCACCGGCATGTCCAGGCAAAGTTCGAACCGCTCGCCCGCCGCCAGCGGGCCGGGAACGACCAGGAATCCGTCTTCAACCACCAGGCTCTGGACTTCCCCGTTGCGGGTCAGGCCGGCCCCTTTGCACCAGCCCGGCAAACGCAGGCGCAGGCCGCCTCGCGGCGGGGCCGCCTCGATCGTTATCCGGACTTGGCCCTCGTAGGGATATGCGGTGTCGACGCGGGCGCGAAATTCGTGCCCGTCGGCCAATAGGTTTATCCGCGATGGGGCGTACAGATTGAACCATAGGTCATGGCCGTCGAATCCGTAGAGATAGCCGGGCAGCTGGGCCAGGGCGCGGGCCAGGTTGGGCGGGCAGCAGGCCACCCGGTCAAAGAACCAGTCGCTGCGCCGGCGGGCGCTGCCGACCCGCTCGCCGGCCGGCTCCTGCCAGGGCGGATCGGTCTCCGGTTCAAATCTCGCTTGCGGGCAGTCGTAGAAGTAGGAGGCGGCATCCATGCTGACGCCGGCCAGAACGGCATTGAAGAGGCTGGTTTCCAGCTGGTCGGCGTATTCGCTTCGCCCGGTGGCCGCGAGCATGCGCTGGGCCCACATGACCATTCCGATGGCCGCACAGGACTCGGCGTACGCCCCCTCGTGGGGTAGCTCGTAGGGCCGTCCGAAGGATTCGGTCGAGGGGCGACCCCCGACCGCGCCGGTGATGTAGGAGTTCCGCGTGAGTACGTCCGTCCACCAGCCCCGCGACCAATCCAGATAGGACTCGCGCCCGGTCTCCAGGTAGGCGTCGGCCAGGGCGGCGGCGAAGTAGGTCAGGCAGACGGCGTGTCCGCGGACCGGCCAACCGGCGGAACCTTCGTGCAGCCAAATCAGGTACTCGGCGGTTTCAAGGTGGCGGCGACGCCCGGTTCGGCGCCAGAGTTCGATCAACGCCATCTCGCAGCATGGATGATCGCGGTAATCGCTCAACTCACCGGCGCGGGCCTTCTCCCCGATCAGGTCGGCCATCGCCTCGGCGGCCCGCAGGAGCCGGTCGTCCCCAAGCACCGAATCCATCGTCAATCCCGCCTGGACCAGGTGTCCGGCCGCAAATAATTCGTGCCCGCGCGGCCGCTCGCGCCAGCGCCGGCCGGCCAGCTCGGCCGGATAGGTCAGGCCCACATAACCGTCGGCGCCGGCGATCGCCAGGATCCCCTCGACCGCTTCGGCGATGCGCCGCCCGGTCACCGGGTCCGGGTCTTCGACCTGTTTCAGGCAGGCGGCCTCCAGCCACTTGTAGAGTCGCGCCTCGCCGGCGAATTTGCGGCCCCGCTCGGCCGGCGCACGTCCCCTTCCGGCCAGCCGGAACCGCTCGAGCAACCCCTCGCGCTCAAGCTGGCGCCACTGGTGGTCGATTCCACCTGAAAGCATCGGGGCGCGCCAATCGTCAAGATAGCCGCCTGCGAGTTCGACTGCTCCCAGGGCTAGCGGGCGTTGCACCGCGCGCTCGGTCCGGGTCAGTTCAAGAAGTGGTCCGGGCCGCGAGGAGGTCAACGATTACCGCCTGACGGTTTCCCCGCCCAATGCCGGTTCATTCGCGGTCCTTCCCTTATCGCCCTGTCTCCGGGGCCAAAATGTTGGTGGTCTTCAAGGA
>CAYXKQ010000056.1:0-10245 GCA_964465715.1 uncultured Chloroflexota bacterium | reverse complement strand
CCAGGACCGCCGAGCGCAGGGATTCGAGTTGGCGCGGGTCGCCGGAGCTGACGAACCCGATGTCGATCACCCCATCGGGCGCGTTTTCGGCGGCGAAATCAACCAGCATGGAAATCGCCCGCCGCATGCTGCGGGCGCGTCCGACCGGCTGCAATTCGCCGTCGCGCAATTCCAGGATGGGCTTGAATCCGAGCATCGTGCCGATCAGCGCGCGGGCGTTGCCGATGCGCCCGCCCCGGCGCAGGTACTCAAGCGTTGGCACCGCCACCGCCAGGCGCGTCCGACCACGCAGATTTTCGAGCTCGTCAAGGATTGCATGAATGTCTTTGCCGTCCTCGATCATGCGGGCCGCGGCCAGCACCAGCAGTCCGGAGGCGGTGGTTGCGTTCAGCGAGTCGAAGACGTGAATGTGGGCGTCGGGGAACTGGTTGGCGGCCTGGGTAAACGAGGAATAGGTGCCGCTGAGTTTGGAAGAGATTGTGATTCCGAGCACATCGTCGCCGGCCTCAACGTGCGGGCGAATCGCGTCGGCCACCTCGGTCGGGGTCGCCTGCGAGGTGGTGGGGTGATCGGGCGAGGACTCCAGCAGGTCGTAGAAGCTGTCGGAATCCAGATCCACCTGGTCCAGATAGTCGGTAGTCCCGAACAGAACGTGCTGGGGGACCACCGTGATCCCGTAACGCTCGACCTCGTCAGAAGGGACCGAGCAGGTTGTGTCAGTAACTATTCGAATCGCCATCTGTTGCCTCAACATCCACAGTTAGCCATGCGGCCGGGAGTACCGATTTGCGTCCTGCCCGCGCGGTCGCGAAATTCTATTGGCCGAATCTGTGCGAATCGGCGCTTGTGCCTCCGCTCAGCGAGGCTCCGCCCAGTGCCTTGTCCGGATATACACCAGCGCGATTGCCGGGATGACAGCAAATATCAGGGGCAACCAGGCGTCCCCGTTCTGGATGCCGAGCGCGATCGATCCGCTGAGCGCCAGGTCGGCCAGTATGTTCAGCCCCAGCAGGCCCTGCACTACCTGCTGGATCGCCGGCGATGCGCCTGGGGCCAGCAGTCCCGCGACCAGGGCTACGGCGGCTATCGGGTGCAGGGCGACCAGGACGCCCCGCGAAATGATGTCTGCCCCGTCGGCGAAACTCCCCACCAGCGCGGCAGCCCCGGCCACCAAGACCTGCAGAACGGCAAGGATGAACATCAGGAAGTGGAGTAATTTCGCCGCAGTCCTGTTACTCACCCGGCCCGCTCCTCACCCATTGGCGGTCAATAGCCAATTCTCCCCGCTTCGCGCCGTCGGCCTCCAGATTCAAATCGCGGGCCAATCTCGCTTATGAGCGCTAAATCAGTGCATAGTCGATTCGGTGAGCCGGGTGGGAGTCGAACCCACGACCAACGGATTAAAAGTCCGCTGCTCTACCAGCTGAGCTACCGGCCCGGACCACTAGCACCGGGAAGCCGGGACTGCTGTCCAAGCGTTATTTTCTGGCACAACGCGCCCAAGAGACCAAGTGGCGGCGGAGGCAATTCCCAGGCGGGATTGAATCCGGGTGCGCAAGGATCGGATCAGGTGTTCTCATTGATGATCGCCAGACACCTTTCGTAGACAAAGTACCGGGTACGTTTGCCGATACCGGAGACGCTGACTATTCCCAGCTTCTGCAGTATCGTGAGCGCATTGGCGATGCCAGGGTAGCTGGCGTCGATTTCGGTGCGGATTTGCGCAATGGAGGCGATTGGTCGTCCAAATAAGTAGCGATGCACTCTGGCCGCTAACGCCGACCGACTGGCCGACTCGATCCGCCCATCGTCTTCCTCAAAAACTGCCAAGCACCGCTCCGCTGTTTGGCGCGCGTCGTTTGCCGCCACGACTATGCCCTCAAGGAAGAATCCGAGCCAGCTTTCCCAGTCACCGGATTCACGGGTGCGGTTGAGCAGGTAATAGTACGATCGCCGCTCGTCTCTCAAGTGTTGGCTCGGGTAGAGGATCGGCTGCGCCAGGAGGCCGTCCCGAATCAACATCAGCACCATCAGCAATCGCCCGATTCGGCCGTTTCCGTCCTCGAAAGGGTGGATCGACTCGAATTGTGCGTGAGCCAAGCCGGCGCGGATCAGAGGATGCGTGCCGGGGTCGTCTGAGGCGATGTAGGACTCCAGATCACTCAAGCACCCGGCCACGCTCTCCGGTGGCGGCGGAACGTATTGAGCCGTGACGGGGTCGTTCCCGCCGACCCAGTTTTGGCGCGTTCTGAACTGGCCCGGCTTCTTGTCGCGTCCGCGTCCGCTGCGCAACAAGATGTCGTGTAACTGGCATAACAAAGCGCCATCGATGACGGCGCCGTCGCCGATTGACTTCAGGCCCACCGACATCGCATGGACGTAGTTTTCAATTTCGGCGACTTCGTCCCGAATGTCGGCGGTGCCGCCCAAAAGCGGAATCAACAACGAGTCCGCCACCGAAGATCGGGCACCTTCGATCTGCGAAGAAAGAACCGCCTCTCGACGGATGTTCTGTAAGCCGATCAAGCTTGCTGATTGCGGGTTGGCAAATCCCGATCCCAGCAGCCCAAGGGCGTGGGCGGCATCTCCGATCAGGCGCGGCAAATTGCCTGAGTAATCCGGCGGCGGATTTGGCGGAAGCGGCGGAGGCGAGTATGCACGAAAAGTCTGGATTCCCCAGCTGCGTTCCAAATAAAGGCGTTCGTGCGGCCTATCCAATCTCAGACCTCAGTCTTTGCGAGGGTCTCGGCAGAATGGTTTTTATTACCGGATTGATCAATAACCCCGACAGCTATTAAGCAAAACCGGCGTAATTGCTTAATTGCCCCAGGAACCAATTGGCGCAGACACCGGGCCAATTGGCCGCACGATCTGGCCAATACGGAAGGCGCATTTGAGAGGGCGATTCGATACCGGTGTCGATACTCAACTCCTCTCCCGCGGTTGTTGAGCGGCTTCGCGAATATCCCTCGGCGAATCGCCCGGAGCATTTACTCGGAAGGCTCGACGGCGCCTTCCGGCTGTTCGGTCCTGCCTTCGGCAGCATCGTCGTCGAAATCGTCCGCCCCGATCGATTCCTCCGAAACCGCCAGTCCGGCAACTTCCTCGCCTTCGCCCAGGCGCTGGACGATCATGCCCTGGGCATAGCGGCCCAGGACCCGCAGTTCGCCCAGCGACTGGCGGATTAACTGGCCGGAGTTTGAAAGCAGGAACATCTGCGCCTCAGGGTCGGCAAACACCTGCGCGGCAACCACATGACCGGTCTTGCGACGCAGGTTTATTGCCTTCAGGCCCTTGCCGGCGCGTCCCTGGGGACGGAACTCGCCGATTTCCATCTTCTTGCCGTAACCACCCGAGGTGATCACGACCACGTAATCATCTTCGGTTGTCAGGTCCATGCCGACTACCGCATCGTCATCGGAGAGCCGGATCCCGTAAACGCCGCCGCTGGTCCGCCCGCTGATTCGCACGTCGTCCTCGTGGAAGTGGATTCCCATTCCGTTGCGGGTAAGGAACATGACCCGGTTGTCGCCGTTCGAGGTGCGCACCCAGCGCAGCTCGTCGTCTTCCTCCAGGCGCATGGCCAAAAGGCCGTTTGAACGCACCGTGGCGTAACGTGCCAGCGCGGTCCGCTTGACGTAGCCCCTTACCGTACCGAACACCAGATTGAAGTGCTCTTCGAAATTTCGGATTGCGATCGGTGCGGTGATCTCTTCGCCCCGCTCCAGCCTGACCAGATTGGCCAGCACGTAGCCGCGCGCGCTGCGCGACATCTGCGGGATGTCGAATCCGCGCAGCTTGAACACCCGCCCCCGATTGGTGAACAGCAGCAGGTGCGCATGGGTGTTGGTCAGGATCAGGTGGTTGATCCTGTCCTCGTCTTGGTCAACTGCCACTCCCCGGATGCCCTTGCCACCACGGCCCTGCGCCTTGAAGACGTGGCTGGGCACCCGCTTGGCGTAACCCTTCCTGGAAATAGTGATTACAACTTCTTCGTCCGGGTTCAGGTCCTCGTCGGACATGTCAGTGGAAAGCACCGGCTCGATCTTGGTTCGGCGGGGCGTTCCAAAGCGGGACTTGAGTTCCTGGGTTTCCTCCGTGATGACCGCGAGAACCTTTTTGCGATCGCCGAGGAGTTCGACCAGCTCTTGGATGCGGGCTTGGATTTCCTCCAGTTCGTCGCGCAGCTTCTGGGTTTCCAGCGCCACCAGCCGCCTCAGCTGCATGTCCAGGACCGCGTTGGCCTGGATCTGGGAGAGTTCGAAGGCTTCCATCAACCCTTCGCGGGCGTCGTCGGTGGTCGGGGCGTTGCGGATCAGATCGACCACTTCATCGATGTTGTCCAGGGCGATCAGGAATCCCTGGAGGACGTGTTCGCGGGCCCGGGCCCGTTCCAGTTCGAAGCGGGCTCGACGCTCCACCACCTCGACCCGGTGGTCGATAAAGTGCGTGAGCATCTCGCGCATGCCTAGGGTCTCGGGCTGGTCGCCGACCAGGCTGACAGCGTTGACGCCGAAGGTCGACTGCAGTGCGGTGTGTTTGAGTAGTTGGTTTATGACGCTTTTTGGGAAGGAATTGCGTTTGAGGACGACCACGATCCGCATCCCGTTGCGGTGGGATTCGTCGCGGATGTCGACGATATCGTCGATCACCTTGGCTTGGGCCAGCTCGGCGATCTTGACTATCAGACGCGCCTTTTTCACCATGTAGGGCAGCTCGGAAATAATTAGCGTTTCGCGTCCGTTGTCGGCGGTTTCGCGGTTGATCCTGGCCTGCATGGTGATGCTGCCGCGTCCAGATGCGTAGGCGGTTTTGATGTTCTTCTTGCCGATTTTTCCACCGGTAGGAAAATCCGGGCCCGGCATGATCTGTAGCAGTTCGTCGACCGTCAGTTCGGGGTTCTCGATCAGCGCGCAGATGGCGTCGGCGACTTCGCCCAGGTTGTGCGGCGGAATCTTCGTGGCCAGGCCGACCGCGATTCCGGCAGCTCCGTTAACGACCAGGTTGGGGAACTTGCCCGGCAGCACCGCCGGCATCTCGGCGGTGGTGTCGAAGTTGTCTACGAAGTCGACGGTGTCCTGGCCGATGTCGGCCAGCATGGCCTCGGAAACCCCGTTGAGCCGCGCCTCCGTGTAGCGCATGGCCGCCGCCGGGTCGTCGTCAATCGAACCGAAATTGCCCTGGCCGTCAACCAGGGGGACCCGCATCACGAATTCCTGCGCCAGGTGCACCAGGGCGTCGTAGATGGCACCGTCCCCGTGGGGATGGAATTTCCCCATCGTGTCGCCGACGATCCGGGCGCTCTTACGATGCTGGCTGCCCGCTCGGGCGCCGAGTTCGAGCATCGAATAAAGGATGCGGCGCTGGACCGGCTTCAGTCCGTCGCGCACGTCCGGGAGGGCGCGCGAGATGATCGTGCTCATTGCGTAGTCGAGGTAGGCGGCGCCGATCTCGCGCTCGAAAACGACGTCCTCGGTGTGCCCGAGTCGGTCCAGGTCGCCGGAGTCGTTCATAGGCCTACGCGATCTCGCCGGCCGGGCCGGCGGAGTTGTCGGCGCGATAGTCGCCGCTGCGGCCGCCGGTTTTCTCCAGCAGACGGATCCCTTCGATTTGGATCGCGCGGTCGAGCGCCTTGCACATGTCGTATACCGTCAGGGCGGCCGCGCTGACGGCGGTTAGCGCCTCCATCTCGACGCCGGTGGGAGCGAACGCCGAAACGTCGGCCCGGACCCGGACTCGGCACCGCTCGGGTTCGGGTTCAATCCACACGTTCACCCGCGTCAGCGGGAGCGGGTGGCATAGGGGGATCAGCTCGGCGGTGCGCTTGGCGGCCATCACTCCGGCCAATTCGGCGGTGGATAGGACATTGCCCTTGCCCGACCCTTGGGCGGAGTCCTGGACGGCCGCGAACGCGGCCGCGTTCATGGTCACCAGGCCCTCGGCCAGCGCCCTGCGCTGGGTGGCGGGTTTGCCGGAAACGTCGACCATCCGCGGACGACCGGATTGGTCAAGGTGCGAGAGTGGCTGCTGGGGGGCGGAGATCAATGCGTGAAGGGTGCCTTTCCGGTTGCAGAATTATAAGAAATTGGGCCCTTTTGTTAGGGGCTCGTATGATATTTCCGGACCGGCCTGCCGCCGCGCTAACCTTTGGCTACTGCCACCTGTCAAAAGATGCATGAATGTCTGGTTCCGCCAGCCGCGGTCCGGGTATAGCCGCCTACGCGGCGACCATGGCTGCCTTCTTCCTGATCCTGTTCGCCGTCCACGGCGCGCTGGGCGATGCCCTGCCGGCCGCCCTGCAGGATCTGGTGGACTCGCTGCCGGTGCCTTTGCCGGGCATCTAGGCCCGTCCCGATGGCGCCCGCCGCCCCCAGTACCTGGCTGATGCGATCGCGTTCGCCGCGCGGCCCCTCTCCCCGTCGCCGCGGCGGGTCGCAGCGTCGGCGCGGCCGTTCCCCGCTGGCCATGTACGGAGTCGATCTGACCCGCCGGGCCGGCGCCGGCGGTCTGGACCGCGTTATCGGACGCGGCGCCGAGACCCGCCGGGTCCAGGAGATCCTGCTCAGGCGCAACAAGAACAACCCGCTGCTGGTCGGCGACGCCGGGGTCGGCAAAACCGCGATTGTCGAGGGGCTGGCGCAACGGATAGTGGCCGGCCGGGTCCCGCCGCAGCTGCTCGGGCAGCGCCTGATCACCCTGGACCTTGCGGCCATGATCGCCGGGGCGCGCTACCGGGGTGAATTCGAACAGCGGATCAAGCTGCTGCTCAAGGAGGTGACCGAGGCCAAGGACGTGATCCTCTTCATCGACGAAATCCATTCCATCCTCGGCGCCGGGGGCGTCAGCGGAACGATGGATGCCGCCGGGCTGCTGAAGCCGGCCCTGGCGCGCGGCCAGATCCGCGTGATCGGGGCCACCACCTGGCGCGAATACCGGCGGTTCTTCGTGCGCGACGCCACCCTGCAGCGGCGCTTCCAGACAGTCGCGGTAGAAGAGCCCGACCCCGAAGATGCCCGGGCGGTCCTGGACGGGCTGCGCGAGACCTACGAGGAGTTCCACGGCCTGCCGATCTCGGACGAGGCGATCGAGGCCGCGGTCCGGCTCTCGGACCGCTACATCCCGGACCGCCAGCTTCCCGACAAGGCGATCGACCTGATCGACGAGGCGCTGGCGCGGCGCAAGACCGACCGGCTGATGCCGCCGGACGAGATCAAGGAGATGCGCCGCGAACTGACCCGGTTCCGCGAAAAGCGGGCCGAACTGGCGGTTGACGGGGACCAGGCCGACCTGCTGGCCGAGTTCGCGGCCGAGTCGCGGCTGCGCGAGAAACTGATCGTGGCCCGCCGCCGCTGGTACCGCCGCCTGCAGCAGAACGCGACCGCAATCGATGAAAAGGCGGTGGCCGAGGTGGTTGCCGGGGCCACCGGCATCAACCTGGCCGATCTGACCGCGACCGAGTCGGGCCGCTACCTGGAACTGGAGTCGCGGCTGCGCCGGTCCCTGGTGGGCCAGGAGCAGGCGGCCCGCGAGGTGGCCAATTCGCTCAAGCGGGCCGCCGCGGGGCTCAAGGCGCGGGAGCGGCCGATCGGAGTCCTGCTGCTGGCCGGCCCCTCCGGGGTGGGCAAGAGCGAGCTTTCCGAGCTTTTGGCCGAATTCGTGTCCGGCAGCCGCGACAAGCTGGTGCGGATCGACATGTCCGAACTGAGCGAACCATTCTCGGTGTCGCGCCTGATCGGGGCGCCGCCGGGCTACGTCGGCTACGACGAGGCCGGCCGGCTCACCGAGGCCGTGCGCCGCGAGCCTTACTGCGTGGTGCTCTTCGACGAAATCGAAAAGGCGCATCCGCAGGTGCTTTCGCTCCTGCTCCAGATCATGGACACCGGGGCGCTCACCGATGCGGCCGGCCGCAAGGCCGACTTCCGCCACACGATCGTGCTGCTTTCGACCACCGCCGGCGGGCGCCGCAGCGGCGGGATCGGGTTCGCCGGATCCGGTCCGGGCCACGTCGAGACGGTTGATCCCGACCGCCTGGCCGGCGAACTGCGCCGGCGCCTGGCGCCGGAATTTGTGAACCGGATCGATCGCATCGTCCCCTTCCGCGAACTGGCCGAGGAGGACTACCGCGAGATCGCCCGCCGACTCCTGGCGGCGGTCGCGCGGCGGGCCGACGGGCAGGGCGCCCGGATCGAGTTCTCCGGCGAGGTCCTGGAGGCCCTGATCGCGCGGGCGCTGGAAGCCGGCGATGGGGCCAGGCCGCTGCGGGCGGCGGTCGAACACGAGATAGAAGAGCAGCTGGCGGCGGCCATGATCGCCGCCGGCCAGGACGGCCCGCGCAGCTTCGAGGTGGGATTTGAGGATGGGCGGTTCGAAGTGGCCGAGTCGGCGCCGGAGCCGGTTTAGAAGATTTGGCCGCGGCCGCGCGGCTAATCTATGTGCTATGTTCGTGCGGTCTGGGATGTGGCGGAACTACCTAGTTAAGGCGGAGGCTTGAAACTACTTGGCCGGGGGTCCGGCAAGGGGCCCGACCTGTGGGTGGAATGCGGCGGCTGCAAACGGATGCTGCACCGGCGCCGCGAGTTCGAACAGAACCTGCACGTCTGTCCGCGCTGCAACTGGCACGGGCGGATCGGCGTCTTCCAGCGGCTTGAAATCCTCCTGGACGAGGGGACCGAGTTCGAACAGGTGGGCCAGGAGCTGATGACCGGCGACCCGCTGGGATTCAAGCGCGAGGAACTCAGCTACGGCGATCACCTGGCCCGCTATCGCGAGCGCACCGGCCTCTCCGAGGCCGCCGTCGCCGGGCGCGGGCTGATCGGCGGCCGGCCGATTGCCCTGGCACTGATCGATTTCCGTTTCCTGGGCGCCTCGATGGGCACCGTCGTGGGCGAGCGGGTCACGCTGGCGATCGAGCTGGCCGAGACCGACCGGATACCGCTTCTGATCTGCTCCTGCTCGGGCGGGGCGCGGATGCAGGAGGGCATGCTTTCGCTGATGCAGATGGCCAAGACCGCCTCCGCCCTGGAGCGGTTCGGCCGCAACCGCGGACTCTACATCTCGCTGATGACCGACCCGACCCTGGCCGGGGTGACGGCCAGCTTCGCCTCGCTGGCCGACGTGATCGTCGCCGAACCGGGGGCCACGGTCGGGTTTACCGGTCGGCGCCTGATCGAGCAGATCGCCAAGCAGAAGCTGCCGGCCGACGCCCAGAGCGCCGAATTCATGCAGAAGCGCGGAATGATCGACCTGGTCGTGCCGCGCCGAGCGCAGCGCTCGACCATCATCGGCCTGCTCGAGCTCCTGGCGCCGCCGGAAAAGGTCGCCGCGGAGGCGACGGCGTGACGATCCTGGAATTCGAGCTGGGACTCTCGCAGCTGCGTTCCGAACTGGCCGAACTGCAGCGTGATGGCAACGGCTCGCCGGGGCGGATCGAGCGCCTCAAAAAGCGGCTAAAGAGCGAGACCGACGCGGTGTTCGCCGAACTTTCCGACTGGGACCGGGTGCAGCTGGCACGGCACCCTGACCGCCCCCACACCCTCGATTACGCCAACTGGTGTTTCTCGGGCTTCATCGAGCTGCACGGCGACCGCAACTTCGGCGACGATCCGGCGATCGTCGGCGGACCGGCGAGGCTGGGCGAGCACTCGGTGATGCTGATCGGCCACCAGAAGGGATCGGACTCGCGTGACAACCTGGCGCGCAATTTCGGCATGGCCAGCCCGGAGGGCTTCCGCAAGGCGCGCCGGCTGATGCTGCTGGCCGAGAAATTCGCCCTGCCGGTAATCACCCTGCTTGACATACCCGGTGCGAGCCCGGTGCTGGAGGCCGAAGAGCGCGGCCAGGCCTGGGCGATCGCCGACAACCTGCTGACGATGGCCGGCCTTAAGACCCCGATCCTGACCATCGTGATCGGCGAGGGGGGTTCGGGCGGGGCGCTGGCGCTGGGGATGGGCGACCGGGTGCTCATGCAGGAGAACACGGTCTATTCGGTGGCCTCGCCGGAGGGCGCCGCCAGCATCGTCTGGCGCGACTACAAGTTCGCCGAGACCGCGGCCGCGGCGCTGAAATTGACGCCGTCGCACCTGATCGAGCTCGGAGTGATCGACGGGATTGTCGACGAGCCACCGGGCGGGGCCCACACCGACGGCCCCGAGGCGGCCCGGCTGCTGCGGGAGAGAGTCCAATCCGAACTGTCCGAATTGACCGCGACAGCGATACCCGAGCTGCTCCTTCAACGCCACGCCAAAT
>CAYXKQ010000055.1:4806-10262 GCA_964465715.1 uncultured Chloroflexota bacterium | reverse complement strand
ATCTGCTCGTAGTTGAGCTCCAGGGGGTTCGTGACTGCGTCGCCCGCCACCTGCAACCGCCAATCGGAGGCGGCCAGGTCCAGACTGCGGGAGTTATTCCGCACGAAGAACTGGTGCGCGGGCGTGATCAGGCCCGCCAGGACCTCCAACCGGGCCTCCAGGCTTTGTCCGCCGTGCTCTATGAACGGCCCCGAATCCTTGAACCAGCCATCTACCGGATCGGAACCGGCGAGGGCAGCCGTTTCGGTGCGGGTCGCTTGCGGCCCGGATTCACAGGCTGCGATCACCGCGGCGGCCCCACCCAGGGACAGCAGTTGCAGAAACCGGCGGCGCCCGATTCCGTGGGCGCGGGCCAAATGCCACAACTGTCTGTGTCGGCCGACGCCGAGGTGACCGGCTGCCGCCATCCGGCCCTCCCTGCCACGATTGGTTGCCGCCATGTCCATATTTTGAATCCGCCTCCGAATGCGCCGGTCCCTACCGCTCCGGGACAAGCACCGACCGTGGATGCCGGGCCGATGCTTTCAACCGTCAGGGCCGGTTCCGCGCCCGGCTTCCTGGCTCCGCCGCATTGGCGGTTCCCCGGCCCATTGGGTTTTCAAACGCGCCGGCGCCGCCGGCGACCGTCGCTGCCCGCCGCGGTATTGGGCTGCACGGTCAATTCCCGCAAATCTCGCGCCGCGCAATCGCCGGCCGGGCTGCCGGCCCGGCCCGGATTAAACGGCCAGTTGGCGCCGGTCGATTGGCACCGCGTCCAGATCCTCGATGCGCCCGTCGAGCGTGAACCGCCAGACGCCGATGTAGCCGCCGGTCAGATCGCCGTTTTCGTCCCAGTCCAGGGTGTTTGCGGCACCGTCAAAGTCGATCGCGGCACCATCGGCCAATATGCCCAAACCCTCGGCGACTCCTTCCCCGGTGGGAGCGATGGCGGCGCCCGGTGGACTGCCGATTTCCCGCAGCCCGTCGCGGATTGCGGACCCGTCGGTCGTCCCGGCGGCCTGGGCGGCTAAGGCAAGGGCGATCGTGGCGTCGTAGGTCTCCTTCACGTAGGCGAGAACCGGCAATTGGCCGAATTCGTCAGTGAAGGCAGCTTCCCACTCGGCGGTGGCGGCATCCTCCGGAGCGGAGGCGCCGGCGGTCCCGTACATGCCGCCCAGTTTTTCGCCGCCGAGTTCCTCGATCAACCGAATCCGCTTGCTCGCATCGCAGAAGATGAACTGGTCATAAATTCCTGCCGCGATTGCCTGCCCGACGATGGCCAGAGTCGGGGCTTCGAAGGCGATTACGACCAGCGCCTGTGCCTCTTTTTCGGCGCTCAGGGTCAGTTCGGACATGAACTCGGTCTGCGACGTCCCGACCGCGACGCGGCGCAGGGTTCCGCCCCAGGACGCTTCGAAGGCGTCCGCCAATCCCTGACCGTAGGCATCCTCCTGGTAGATCAGGCCAACGTTGTCGAAGCCGCGATCGCGAACCAAATCGGCCAGGACCGGTCCCTGGAATGCATCCGATAAGGCGGTTCGGAAAAAGTAGCCCCCGTCTTCAACCCTGGTCAGGCGGGGCGACGTCGCCGAAGGACTTATGGTCGGCACTCCCAGCGCTCCCGAGATTCCCTGGGCGACCGGCAGCGCCGCCGAGCTGGCGTTGGGCCCAACAATCGCGTGGACCCCTTCCTGCTCCACCAGGCGCCGCGCAACTTCAACCGCAATCGCGGGATCGCCGGTAGCGTCGGCGACCGCGCTTTCCACGTCCAGGCCAAACACTCCGCCGCCCTCGTTGATGTGCTTGAGGGCAAGGTGGAAGGCTTGCTCCCGATCCGCGGAGGCCTGCGGGGACCCGGAAAAATTCAATATCAGGCCGATCTTGAGAGGGGCCACGGACTCTGAACCGCCCAGCCTGGCGTCGCAAGCCGAACCGACCGCCGCCAGGCAGGCCATGATCGCCAAGGCGAGAGCGCAGCGGCTCACTGCCCTGGAAAAGGAACGGGGATATTGCTCGGTCTGGCGCACGTCTTGGAACCGGTTCAACTTGGGCAAAGATCAAGCGGCGCGGCGGGTATCGGTCCGACTACCGGGTTCTCCAAGCGGAGAATCCCCATGCCAAGGTCAACTGGCGCGCCGACTGCCTCGCCTGGACCTTCCCGGCGCGGGCGCCTGGCCGGTCGCCGGGCCGGATCGCCGGCTGCGAAGGCGATTCGTGATGGGAAAGGTCGGCCGAAGCGGCGATTCGGACAGGAGGACACCGTTGACGAAAACCCCGGGCTTGCTTGACGTCTACGCGGCCCGCAAGCGCATCGCCCCGTACGTGACCCGCACGCCCCTGCACCGCTATCCCGGGCTTGACCGCCTGATCGGCGCCGAGGTCTACGTCAAGCATGAAAACCACCAGTCGCTGGGCGCGTTCAAGATCCGGGGGGCATTGAACGTTATCTCGCAGTTGACCAGGGAGGAGAAATCGCGCGGCGTGGTCTGCGCCTCGACCGGCAATTTCGGCCAGGGGATCGCCTACGCGGCCGGCGTGTTCGGAGTCCGGGCGACGGTGTTCGTGCCGGAAGACGCCAATCCCGACAAGTGCGCGGCCATGCGCGGGCTGGGGGCGGGCCTGGTCCATCACGGCGCCAATTTCGACGAGGCCCGGACAGAGTGCGAGCGGCGGGCCGGGGCGGAAGGCGGCGTCTACATCCATTCGGCCGACGAGCCCGGACTCATCCCCGGGGTGGCCACCTACGCGCTGGAAATCTTTGAAGACCTGCCGGATGTTGACGCGATCGTGGTGCCGGTGGGCGCCGGCAGCGGCGCCTGCGGGACGTGCATCGTCGCCAGCGCCATCAATCCGGCCGTGCGCGTTATCGGCGTTCAGTCGGAGGCTGCCCCCGCGGCATTCCTTTCGTGGAAATCGGGAGAAATCGTGTCGGCCGAGATGGGGACGGTGGCAGAGGGTCTGTCCACGTCGGTCGGATTCGAATTCACGCAACGGATCATGCGCGCCCTGCTGGACGATTTCTTACTCGTCTCCGGCGAGGAGCTGGTGCGGGCGGTGGGCCTCTATCTGGAGACCACCCACAATCTCGTCGAACACGCCGGCGCCGCTCCGCTGGCGGCCGCGATCCGCAACGCCGAATCGTTCAGAGGCACGAAAGTCGTGCTCGTATTGAGCGGGGGCAATATCTCGCGTGGCCACCTCCGGGAAGCGCTGGCGTAGCAGGGCGATCGGCCGGGCCTTGAGGATTGCCCCCAACCCAGGATCTGCGCGGACCCACGACCGATACAAGAATCTGCACCGGCAATTCGGCTGACCGGCTTATGAATAGGCCGTCGGGACGCGAAGGCGGCCGGGTGCGGAGCGTCCGGCGGCCTGCCGACTGCGGCCAGGCCACTTAACCCGACCGCACGGGGGCCGAAACCGGTCAGGGTGCCAGGCGGTAGAGGTAGCGGGTGTCGAAGAGTCCGTAGAGGGTGGGGGTCGTATTCCCGAATCCGTTGCGAACGGCCGTTATCCGCGCCGCGTTGGCGGTGTAGATGACCGGCAGGTTCTCGGCGGCGATCGCCTGGGCGCGGTGGTAGAGCGCCACCCGCTGGGAGTGGTCCAGTTCCTGGCTGGCCCTGACGTAAAGATCGTCGATCCGGGCTTCCCAGTCGGTGGCCGGCTGCGGCTGGTTCGGATTCCAGAGGTGCAGGTTGGCGGTGCTGTGCCAGAGGGTTATGCCGCTGTAGGGATCGCTGCCGCCGGTGAATCCGATCACGACCGCCTGCCAGTCGTAGGTTTTGGTTAACTGGTCGACCAGCTCGCCGAATTCAAGCAGCTCCACGTCGGCGCGGATGCCGACGTCGGCAAGGCCCTGCGAAATGATGCGGGTGACCTTTTCGCGAACGCTGTTGCCTGAATTGGTGACCAGCTTGAACGCGATCTCGTTTCCGGCCTCATCCTCACGGATTCCGTCGCCGTCGGAATCGTGCCAGCCGAGGCCGTCAAGGATCCGCCGCGCCCGGTCCGGGTCGTATTCGTAGCGGGGCACGTCGGGGTTGTGAAAATCGCCGGCCGATGGGCTGACCGAAGACCATTGCGGGGTGCCGAATCCGTGCAGCACCTGGTCGATGATCGCCCCGCGATCGATGCTGTGGGCGGCGGCCCGGCGGAAAGCGGTATTTGCGAACCACTCCAGGACCGTCGGATCCAGGTAGGGCTGGCCGGTTTCCGGGTTTTGGCCGGGATTCATGTTGAAGGTCAGGAAGGTCGATCCGAACGCGGGGCCGCGCTGGAAGATGGTGAAATCGCCGGCCTGCTCGCGAGTCTTCAGATCGGCGTATTCCTCGCCCAGCACGCCGTGCACGTCGACCTCGCCGGCCAGGAAGAGTTCCAGTTCGGCGTCAAAGTCGGCCACGTAGTCGATATTGACGCTATCCAGGTACGGCAGGGAGTTGCCGGCGGCGTCGCGCAGCCAGTAGTCGGCATTTCGCCGCAGGACCAGTTCTTCACCCGGATCGTAACGCTCGATCGTGAACGGGCCGGTGCCGATGATCTCGGCGGGGTCGGTCTCGATGCCCCAGACTTCGGCGAAAGTGCCATCTTCGACGTGCTGCTCCAGGACGTGCCGCGGATAGATCGCGGTCCCCATCGAGCGCAGGAAGGGGGCGAACGAGACCGGCAGATCGAACCGCACCGTGGAGTCGTCAATCGCGGTCACGCTCATACGGGCTTCCCGCCACTGGCCGGATTCAGCGTCCTGGAACCTGAACGTGAATGCGTCGCGGCTGCTGGCGGGTATGTCGTCGTTGTAGATGATCTGGTTGAACGTGAAATCGACGTCGCGCGCGGTGAACGGCTCACCGTCGTGCCAGCGCACGTCGCGGCGCAGCTTGAATGTCCAGGTGAGGCCATCGTCCGAGTGGGACCAGGACTCGGCCAGGGCCGGTTCAACCTGGTTGGTAAGCCAGGAGGTTTCGGTCAGTCCCTCGAACAGGTAACCCAGCACGTTCGAGGATGAGGCATCGTTTGAAATGGCCAGGTTGAAAGTCAGCGGTTCGCCGATGCTGGCGTAATTTATCGATCCGCCCGGTCGCCCGACCTGGTAGCTGAACTCGCGGGCGTTTTGGTTCAACTGGGCGATTCGTTCCCAGGCGAGCAGGTCCGCGGCCGGCCGCGCCTGGAGTCCATAAGGGCCGTTCACCCAGGTGCGCTGCCCGTCGCTGAATGCGGTCCAGTTGTCGGCCTTGCGCCAGGTGAGCAAGCCTTCGGCCGTTCTCTGGGTGGCCTCGCCGGTGGCGGGATTGAAGCGTTCGTTCTCCAGGCAGGAGCCGACCCGGTCCCCTCCCTCGGAGAGCGAAATCAGCGTCTTGATGTCGGCAAAACCGAGCACGAAATCGCACTGTGCCGCCCCCGCCGCCGGTGCGGTGAGCAGGGACAGCACTCCGGCAACGATTAGCGCTGCCAAGCGGTTTTTCAATGCAATTCCTCCCGAG
>CAYXKQ010000055.1:0-4706 GCA_964465715.1 uncultured Chloroflexota bacterium | reverse complement strand
TGGCGCCGTCAGGATGCCAGCGGCTTTGTCGCCAGGCATTCGCCGAATCCGATCGAGCCCACCGCCCCCGGGCTCCGGCGCCAGGCCTCCAGCGCGTCGCGGCCGCGCTCGAACTCCCCCGCGGTCGAGAGCCCGTGCTTTATCGCCGCATCCACTACCGGCGGCGAGTGGAACCAGTCGACGATGAACCCATGGAAGAATTCCACATCGTGGTCGGTCCCGAAGCTGTCGAACGAGAACGCGGGCCGGATTTGCTCGAATCCGGCCGCAAGCAGCGCCGCCTTCAATTCCCTGCCCAGCTCCGGATGGCCGCCGTTGGCCGACAGAAGCTCGGTAAACACCGCCCAGGCCCGGTCGATTTCGGCCGAACCGGGCTCCAGGAATGAGGATGCCACGATCGCCTCGCGGCAGGCGATCGTGCCGCCGGGCTTTAGGACCCGACGCACCTCGGCCAGGGCGGCGGCCGTATCCGGAATGTGCATCAGGACCGCGTGACAGTGGGCTACATCGAAGGTCCCGTCGGCAAACGGTAGTTCATTGACGTTTCCCACCTGGAAGGTGACATTGCCGTGCCCGCCGGATTCGGCCGCCGACCGGGCCAACCCGATCTGGGTTTCCTCCATGTCTACTCCGTGCAGGTGCCCGGGTTCGATCGCCTGGGCCAGTCCGAGCGAAATCGTGCCCGGACCGCAGCCGAAATCCAGGACCGTCTGCCCGGGACGCAGGTGGGGCAGCAGGTACGCGGCATGGGTCCGGGCGCTGCGGCGGTTCAGCAGCTGACGAAAGTCCTCGTCGTAACCCATGGTGTAGTTGCGGTCCGAGGCCGAATCCGTGCTCATATAAGACTCGATTGATGCGCTGGGAACGGGTTTGAAATTGTTGCAATCGGGGCTTCTATTTGCATCCCGGTAGGAACTGTGCGGTCGGTGCCTGAATTGAGCTCGCCCGACCCGCGGCACCCGCTCCTGATGGTGTAATTGGCTTTCCTGATCCGTTGAAAGTACGCAATGCAGCAATCGGCACGCCTGATCGAAGTAAACGGTTTGTGGAAATGCTTCGGCAGGGTGTCAGAAAACGTATTTGGTCCCGAATACCGCGCCAAGAGTCGGGCCGACATCCAGGCCGAACTGGGGATTGTCCTGGCGCTGCGCAACGTTTCGTTCAGCGTACGCACGGGTGAGATTTTCGTGGTTATGGGTCTTTCCGGAAGTGGCAAGTCGACCCTGGTGCGGTGCCTGATCCGGCTGATCGATTCCGACCGCGGCCGGATTCTCTTTGACGGTGAAGATATCGGTTCCCTGGAGGGTGGAGACCTGCTCCAGTTCCGGCGCGAGAACATGGCGATGGTCTTCCAGCACTACTCGCTGCTGCCGCACCGCCGGGTGCTGGACAACGTGGCCTACGGCCTGGAGGTCCAGGGCATGGACCGGGAATCGCGTTACGAACTGGCCGCCAGGGCGATCGCCACCGTGGGGCTTGATGGCTGGGAGGATTACTTCCCGCGCGAGATGAGCGGGGGAATGCAGCAGCGGGTCGGCCTTGCCCGGGCCCTGGCGGTGGACCCGCAGATCCTGCTGATGGACGAACCTTTTAGCGGACTTGATCCGTTGATTCGCCGCGAGATGCAGGACGAGCTCCTGGACCTGCAGCAGAACATGCGCAAGACGATCGTCTTCATCACCCATGATCTGAATGAGGCACTCAAACTGGGCGATCGGATCGCGATCATGCGCGATGGGGAGATCATCCAGCTCGGCACTCCGGAACAGATCGTGACCCGGCCGGCCGGTGCTTACGTGCGCGAATTCGTCCAGGACGTCTCGCGCGCCAAAGTGGTCCCGGTGCGCTCTATCATGACGAGCGCCATCGCCACCGCCGCCGAGGAGCAGGCGCCGCAATCGGTCCTGGCGCAGTTGGACCGCCGCCGCGCCGACGCGGTGCATCTGACGGCCGCGGATGGGCGCCTCCTTGGGACCGTAAGCCGCCGCGAATTGCATTCCTGGGCAGATTCCGGGCACAAGACCCTGTGTGGCATACCGACCACGCAGTCGGCCAGCGTCGCTCCCGAGACGCCGGTCCAGGACGTGATCGGGCTGACCGCGCGGTCGGAACTGCCAATCCCGGTGGTCGATGATGGCGAGCGCCTGCTTGGGCAGGTGCATCGCCTTGCCGTACTGGCGACCCTGACGACCGCCCCCTCCAAGGACGAGAGCACATGATCAAGCAGCAGATCGACGACAGCGCCGCGGCAATTCAGCGTCAGCACGCCCGGTTCGCCGCCCGCCCTCCGCTGCAAAAACGCCTGATCGGATTGGTGCTGCTGGCGGCGGTGCTGGCCGGTTCGTTGTTGATCTGGGGGCCGGAAATGGGGTTTCCGACCACTGTCTCAAGCCAGGTGTCCAGCGACGGCTCGCTGACCCTTGACGAGACCATCCGCGACGTGACCAGCCGCGCGATTGATGACGGTTTCGGCTGGCTTACCCAGGAGGGGGCCTGGCTGTTCAACGGCATTAGCGACGGGGTCACCATCGCCCTGATAAACATCGAACGGCTGCTGGTTTGGGCCCCGTGGCCGGTGATTCTGGTCGGCCTCTCGCTGCTGGCCTTCGGCGTGGGCCGCTGGCGGCTGCTTTCGTTTACGGTGCTGGCGCTGCTGTTTATCGGATTCATGGACCTGTGGGAGAACACCATGGAAACGGTCGCCTTGATGGTGGTTGCCGTAGCCGTGGCGGTGGCGATCGGTCTGCCGCTGGGGGTGCTGGCGGCGCGCAGTCGGGTGGCCGACGGGGTGCTGCGTCCGATCCTGGATGGGATGCAGACGATGCCGAGTTTTGTCTACCTGCTGCCGGGAATCCTGTTTTTCGGACTCGGTAAGCCGGCCGGCGTTTTTGCCACCATTGTGTATGCCGTCCCCCCGGTGATCAGGCTGACCAACCTGGGGATACGCCAGGTGTCACCCGAAACTGTCGAGGCCGCGCGCGCGTTCGGCTCCACGCCTTTGCAGATCCTGACCAAGGTTCAGATCCCGATCGCGTTGCCCACGATCATGGCGGGCATCAACCAGACGACGATGATGGCCCTGGCAATGGTCACCATCGCCAGCCTGGTTGCGGCCGGCGGACTGGGTGACAACGTGAACCGGGCCCTGCAGAAAAACGAGCCGGGCAATGGGCTGCTGGCCGGCCTGGCAATCGTTTTTCTGGCGATCATCATCGATCGTTTGACCCAGGCCGTGGCGGCCGCCCGCGAACGGGATATGAGCGTCGGATAACGGCTCGCTCGCTCCGGCAAATCGGCCCCCGAATGGGGCCCGCCTAGAATGGGACTCAATCGATTCCTGCCGGCGTCCGGATTGGGGCGCCGTTTTTTTTCGCCTTTTGAGTGGAGGTGCACATGTTGGGAAGACTGCGAATAACTCTCCTATTGGCACTTGTTTTGCCGATCTTTCTCCTTGCCGGCTGCGAAGAGGAGGAGGCCGCACCGGCCGCCCCGGCACCGGCCGCCCCGGCGCCCGTCGTGACCGCCGCCCCGGCACCGGCCGCCCCGGAACCGGTCGTCGAAGACAAGGACACTATCGTCTTCAGCGACCTCAATTGGACCAGCGCCCAGGTCCAGAACCGCATAGCCCAGTACCTGGTCGAAGAGGGCTATGGTTACCCGACCGACGTCGTCTTTGGTGCCACGCTGCCGCTTTTCCAGGGCCTGCGCCGCGGTGACAGCCACGTGACGATGGAGATCTGGCTGCCGAACCAGGATGAAGCATGGGCCGAAGCCCAGGCTGCCGGCGAAGTTGTATCGCTCGGCGAAAGTCTTGGCAAAGACTGGCAGTCGGCGTTCGTAATCCCGGCCTATCTGGCCGAGCAATACCCCGAACTGGACAACATCGAGGATCTCAAGGACCCGCAGTTCCAGGAACTGTTCGCGACCGCCGAGACCGGCGGGAAGGCCCGCTTGGTCTCGTGCGTGACCGGCTGGGCTTGCGAGGAAGTCAATGCCCAGCAAATCGAGAGCTATGGTCTTTCCGAGCACATCTACGTCGTCAACCCGGGCGACGGGGCGGCGGCCAACGCCGACCTCTACGGGGCATACGAACAGGAAGAACCGTGGCTCGGCTACCAGTGGGGGACCAACGACCCGGCCTTGATACTTGACCTGGTCAGACTCGAAGAACCCGAATACAGCGACGAGTGCTGGTTCACCACCAAGGCCTGCGCTTACGAGGACGCCACAATCCTGGTCGCGGTGAATGCCGATCTTCTGGGAGTTGCCCCGGAAGTCATCGAATTCCTGCGCAACTGGTCTTTTGACATCGAGACTTACAAATCGGTCGCGAACTGGCAGCTGGACAACCCCAATGCCGACAGCAATGACGCGGCCCTGTGGTGGCTGAGCAACAACGAGGCAGTTTGGAGCCAGTGGGTAACCGACGAGGCCGCGACCGCGGTTTCGGCCGCGCTCGATGCCGGCGAAGTACCGGCGGGTTGGCCTATCGAGTAGGCGCGAACCCGGGCTATCGCAACGAACCATCCGGGTGGGCGGTAGGAATGAAGGCCGCCCGCCCGGCAATTACAAACCCGGCGCCGTCCCGATAGGGCGCTGGTTTTCTCCCCCAACTGCGAGGTTCCAATGATCTCAAGACTGCGAATCAGCGTTCTTCTGGCGCTTGTGTTGCCGATCTTTCTCCTTGCCGGTTGCGAGGAGGAGGA
>CAYXKQ010000054.1:8373-10304 GCA_964465715.1 uncultured Chloroflexota bacterium | reverse complement strand
AGTTCCCGCCCCGGCCGGCCCGCTTCGGCCAATTCCTTGAGCGCGGCCAGGGCCCGCGTCCAGGCGCCCTGCATGTATTCGCGGAAGGCTTCGGGCACGTCCACCCCGACCGCCAATCGGCATCGGTCGCCAATCTCGGCCAGCCGGTGCGCCTCGCGTCCCCCCTGCCAGGCAAGCGCTTCTTCGGTCGCGAACTCTGCCCTGCCGTCGGCGACCACGCCGATCACCTCGAATTCGAGATGGCGGTCCTTCTCCAGCGCTACGATCCTGGTGATCATGCCGGAACCCGCCGGCGTGAGAAACCGGATCTCCTCGCCTACTGCAAAGCGTCCCGCAAGGTGTGATCCGGGCGCAAATTCACTGGCCCAGCGCCGGAAGCACTCCGGGTCGGTCAGCCCCCGCCAGACGCAGCCGCAGGGTGCTGCGATCTCCGTCTCGAATTCCAGTCGCCGCATTCGATCTTCCGCATGGTGGTTGTGCGCCCAATCCAGACTAGGGCCAGGCGGGGTCATTGCAATTTGGACGGAGGAATCCCGGTGGAGCTATCTCATTCGGTTAACTACCTGGCAGTACTGGTGGCTGCGATTGTCAACATGGTGATCGGCGCGGTCTGGTTCATGCCGGCGGTATTCGGCAGTCACTGGATGCGCCTCACCGGCCTCACCCGCGAGGCAATCGAAAACACCCCGCACATGTGGGTCAGCTACCTGGGTTCACTCGTCGGGTCGGTCCTGGTCGCCTACGCGGTCGCCCGCATCGCCGCTTACGCTGCCGCCGAATCGGTCGCCGACGCGGCGATCCTGATGCTTCTGATCTGGACCGGCCTCGTGTTGGTGCCGCTGTCGGACGAAGCGCTCTGGGAACGGCGCCCGGTGGGCTTGTTCGTTCTTTCAGGAGCCCGCTGGTTCGTGGCCCTGGCGGTGATCACCGCGCTAGTCGCGCTTTGGGTCTGACCTCCAACTCCCGATAATCCGGGTCGGGCCGGCAGGCCCGGAGCCCCGCGCAACGCAAGGAAGCAAAATGCCCAACGTCGCCGCCGAACTATTTACCGTCCGAGACTGGCTGGGCAACCAGCAGCAACTGCACGAGGCCGTCCACCGGTTGGCGGGGGTCGGTTTCGAGTGGGTCGAGCTGGCGGCCGTGGCTGCGGTCGACGGGCCTGACGCCGACACCTCGCCGGCGACGCTGCGCCAGATCCTCGACGACCACGGGCTGCGGGCCCTGAGCGCGCACCGGCGCTTCGGGGATCTGCGCGACAACACCGCCGCCGAGCTCGAATACCTGCAGGCCCTGGGTTGCAAGATGGTCGCCCCGCCGGTCATCTTCGACGTCTACGACTACCGCGACTTCGACGGCTACCGACGCTTCCTGGACGATGCCGCCCCGGTGCGCGAGCAACTCGCCGCCGCCGGTATCGATTTCGCCTATCACAATCACTCACACGAATTCGTGTATTTCGCCGGCACCAACCCCATGGAATTCATGATCGAAAACAGCGACATGCAGATGGAGCTGGACACTTACTGGACCGCGATATCGGGCGCCGATCCGGCCGCGATGATCCGGCGGCTTGAAGGCCGAATCCGCTACCTGCACTGCAAAGACGCCCAGGTCTTCCCGCCCGAGAGCCAGGACCCGATGGCCAAGCCGGGGCCGGTCTGGGCGCCGGTCGGCGAAGGGTTGCTGAACTGGGACGGGATACTGTCAGCCGCAGCCGCAGCCGGGACGGAGTACTACATCATCGAGCAAGATGTCTGCCGCCGTGATCCGTTCGACTGTCTGGCTTCTTCGCTGCAGTTCCTCAATGAGCGGATCGCCGCCTGAGCGCGCGACCGACCGACCGCGCCGGGGCCGTTATTCGGTTCCGTACTGGCGGTCGCCGGCGTCGCCCAGGCCCGGCAGGATGAAGCCCCGTTCGTCCAGGCCGTCAT
>CAYXKQ010000054.1:0-8363 GCA_964465715.1 uncultured Chloroflexota bacterium | reverse complement strand
ACCGGCACGTCGGGGTGTTCGTCGTGCAGGCGCGCCACGCCTTCCGGAGCCGCAATCAGGCCCACGTAACGGATGCTGGCCAGCCCGCGGCGCTTTAGCAGCCGGCAGGCCGCCGCCGCGGTCCCGCCGGTCGCCAGCATGGGATCCAGCAACAGGCACGTCTGCACTTGGCGGGGATCGGGTCCGGCGTCGTAGTACTCGATCGGATTCAGAGTCTCCTCGTCCCGGCGAATGCCCAGGTGCCAGACGACCGAATCGGGCAGCATCTGCGTCAGGGCTTCGGCCATTCCGATCCCGGCCCGCATAACCGGGGCCAGCGCAATCGGCCCCCGCAGGCGCCTCCCGCGGGCGACCCCCAGCGGCGCCTTCACGTCAGCCAGATCGGTGGCCAGGTCCGCGCTCGCCTCGTAGAAGAGCAGCCGGGTCAGGTCGCCGACCACGCCGCGAAACCGGTCCGGCGGGGTGGTGGCGGCGCGCAACTGGCAGAGTTTGTCGCCTACGACCGGATGGTCGGACACATGGACGTTTGTTGGCAAAGGACAAGATCCCATATACGGCCCAGCCTAGTCCGAACTATCATTCGCCGGCACGGCCGGCCTCGCGCTGCGCCGCACCGTTATAACCCCGGACCGGACCTGTGCCATGGCCCGGTCAGGCGGCGGATTCGTACTGCGGCAGCCATCGCGCCTGGGCCGCGAGCAGCTCCTCGGTCATCGCCCAGACTTCGGCCGGTGAGCACACCGCCCCCACCAGGGGATCGTGCAGCATGGCCAGGCGCAGCAGCCCGCGGTCGCCGCTGACCGCGGCTTCCTTGGCCATCCGCTGCACGTCGATCGACGCCTGGCAGGTCGCCGCGCAGGCCAGCGGCAGATCGTTGAGCTGCCCGACGTTTATCCCGTGCCTATCGACGTAGCCGGGCACCTCCACCACGCAGTCCGGCGGCAGGTTCGGGATCGCACCGTCGTTGCGCACATTGAAATGCCCCCGGTAGGGCCGCCCGGTCTCGATCGCCTCGATGATGTGGGAGCCGTGCTCGTCGGAACGCTCGGAGTCCTTTATCGGGTTGGCGGCGGCCAGCTGGCGCTCGAAGTCGGCGACGAACGTACGGTCTCGCTCGCGACAGTACTCCAGGTACCCGCCGGTGCGTCCGTCGATCCAGCGTTCGCGGTCGATCCAGCCCTCGATTTCGGCGCCGCGCTTGCGGTACCAGGGAAGGTACTCCGACAGGTGCCCGTTCGACTCGGTCGAGAAGTAGCCGAAGCGCTCCAGCACGTCCAGGCGCACCGGCTCGCGGCGCGAAATTTCGGGATCGGCGCGCATCGCCGCCAGCAGCTCGTCGGCTTCGACTTCGCGGCCGCGGTGGACGATGCTCAGGTACCAGGTCTGGTGGTTGATCCCGGCGGCCACGATTTCAACCTCGGAGATCGACTCGGCGCCCAGCGCCCTGGCGATCAGCCGGTGTCCGCCCTGCACGCCGTGGCAGAGCCCCACCACATCCGCGTCCGAATAATCGAGCGCGGCCCAGGTGTTCATGGCCATGGGGTTGGCGTAATTGAGCAATAACACTCCGGGCTTGGCCCGGGCGACCACGTCGTGGCAGAACTCGAGCATCCTGGGAATGGAGCGTTGTCCGTACATGATCCCGCCGGCGCAGATCGTGTCGCCGACGCATTGATCGACGCCGTAGCGCAGCGGTATCTCGATGTCTGTGGCAAAGGCCTCCAGGCCGCCGATGCGGGCGCAGTTGATCACGTAATCGGCGCCTTCGAGCGCGGTCGGCCGGTCCAGTTCGGTTTCGATCGTGGCCGGCAGATCGCTGAGCTTGATCTCGCGCCGGCAGATCCGGCTGACCCGGTCCAGCGCCTGCGGGTCGATATCGTGCAGCACGAATCGCGTGTCGGCCAGTTCGCCGACGCAGAGGATGTCGCGGATCAGGCGACGCGTGAATCCCAGGCTGCCGGCTCCGATGAAGGCTACGCTGATTGCCATTGCGGCGGTTTCCTCCGACGGGTCAGGGTATGGCGCGGAACTGGGTGAGCACTTCCAGTCCGTCCGCGGTCAACGCCAGGGTGTGTTCGAAGTGCGCCGCCCAGCTGCCGTCGGCGGTGTAGACGCCCCAGCCGTCGGCGGCGGTCCGGCACTGGTCGGACCCGGCCGAAACGATCGGCTCGATGCAGAACGTGGCGCATTCTTCAAGGAATGCCCGCGGGGCCCCCACGGCACGGTTCGGAATATGCGGGGGCTCCCAGATCTGGTGCCCGACGCCGTGCCCGCCCAGGGCGACCACCGGTGCGAATCCGGCCCCGCGCACCGTTTTTTCGATCCGGCGCGCAATCGCCTTCACGCTGGTCCCGGCCCCGCAGATTGCGATCGCCTCGCTGAGGGCTTGGCGGGTCGCATTGAGCAATTCGCTGATCTGGGCCGGAACCTCGCCCACCGCCCAGGTCCAGGCAGCGTCGGTCTTGAGGCCCTGGTAGTCGACGCCGATGTCGACCGTGACCACGTCGCCGGTAGCCAGCGCCCGATCGTCGGGTATGCCGTGCACGACCATCTCGTTGACCGAATAGCAGATGGCGCCCGGGAAGGGGTTGTCCGGTCCGTAGGGTGCGTACCCCAGAAAACTCGGTTCGGCGCCGGCCCCGCGGATCACCGCCGTCACCAGGGTATCGAGTTCCAGTCCGGTGACCCCGGGACGGATCGCCGCCTGGACTTCCTCGAGCGCCGTGCCCAGGATCTGGCCGGAACGCCGCATGGCCGCCAGCTCGCGTTCGGTCTTGGGGATGAACCCGCTGGGTTCGGGCTGAGGATTCCCACCCCGTCGCCGGCGGTTGCGCCGCCGCCTAGCGATATACGGTTTCCCTCGCCTGGCGCTGGACTTCGTAGATTGATCCCACCGTGTCGGGTTTGGGCAACGGAATCCTGACCACGTGGTCGGAACAGCGCATCATCGGCGGCTCCTCGCCCCGGAGCAGCCAGCTTTTGAACTTGGCGATGTCGGGCATTCCCATCAGGGGCCAGGCGTCGGCGGCGGTCAGCTCGATGAGCCAGAGACGGCGCGGAATACTGGAAGTGTTGGGCTCGGACCCGTGCAGGGTGCGGGCGTGGTGGATCGAAACGCTGCCGGCCTTGAGCACCAGCGGCTCGGCCCGGCTAAGGTCGAGCTCGCTGTCGGAGGCCTTGACCGCGCCGGCGAACGCCCCGCCCGCATGGTGGTCGAGGACCGGGAGGCGGTGGCTGCCGGGAATGCAGCGCAGACAGCCATTCTCGAGCGTGCAGTCATCCAGGCAGACCCCGATGGCCAGGACATCGTCGTTCGAATGCGGGTAGAAGGCATAGTCCTGGTGCCACTCGACCGGACTGCCGACCTCGGCGATCTTGAGATTGAGTTTGTCGTTGCGGTAGCGAATGCCGTTGTATCCCAGCAGCGGGTCGGCAAGGTCGAGCAGGGCGTCCGAGCGCATTACGCGGTCGAACACTTCCGAGACCTGTACCGGGTTCTTGAGCCGCCGCAGGCGCGGATTCTCGGGACTGTGGCTGGGCTCGAGATCGAACACGGCGTCGTTCTCGCTAACCTCCCGCGACTTCTCGACGAAGCGGGCGACCTCGTCGCGCAGCTCCTCCAGGACTTCGGCGGATAGAACATCAGGGACGGATATGAAACCGCGTTCGCGGTATTCGTCGAGTTGGGATTCGGCGAGCATGGTATGGGTCTTCCTCCGCCTGACGGCCGTTGCTTCGGAAAATTAGTCAATTTTGCCCGGCCTGCGTCCCGCCAAGAACTGCCCCAAACATGTATGAACCGCTGCGATTCCTGCACATCCTATTTGCCCTCAGCCTGTTCGCCGGCCTGGGAGCCTCGATGGCCCTGCGGCCGCTGGTTGCCCGGCTGGCCGCCAGCGGTCACCTCGAGCCGGTGATCGGAGCCCTGGAACGGAACGTGCGGATCGTAACGATCCCGTCCGGAATCCTGACCGTCGTCTTCGGATTCGGAGCCGCCGAGGCCGGGCGCTGGAACACGTTCACCGAGGGCTGGTTGCTGATTTCGCTGCTGGCTTCGCTGGCCCTGATCGGATTGAATCTCTTTGTGATCTATCCGCACTTCAGGCAGATCCGCGAGGCCCTGGCCGACCAGCCCAGGCCCGGTCCCGAGCTGCTGGATCGGATTCGGCGCCCGCTGATCCGCTATATCGGTCTGGGCCAGATGTTCACCCTGCTGGTGATCGCCTACCTGATGGTCTACAAGCCGTTCTGAAGCTGCTGGATCCAGACCTGCATTGAACTCGGTTCGCGATTGCCCCAGGAAAAGTAGGGGATAGCGACCAGTTCGGCATCGCCAAGGGCCCTGCGGACCGGCGCTACGTCCGAGTAGAGCGAGAAATCAGCGTCCGGTCCCGGTTCCAGCTCGGCCCCCTCAGCGCGAATCACGGTCGCCCCGCCTACCAGGTCGGGGTCGTAGGAAACGCGCGGGTTGAAATCGTCCTTCAGGGCCAGGTCGTAGGCGTGCCCCGAGGCCCGGTTGGGTACTTCGATGCAGTAGATCAGCGGTCCGCGGGCGATAGCCACCCGGCCGGCGTTGTCGGCGATCCGGGGATTGGAGTACACCGATCGCACCGGCATCGGCAGGTAGAGGTTAAGCACCTCGTCGGGATTGAACTGCCGCTCCACCGCCAGGTACTCGCCGGGCCGGACTTCCAGTTCCTGGCCGGAGATCATGGCGCTGGCGCCGTCGGCCCAGGACGGGATGCGGACCCGCAGACCGGCCGGTCCGGCCGGGGCCTGCTTGATCGCGATCTGCACCTGCCCCTGCCAGGGATAGGCGGTATCGACTTCGAGTTCAAACCCGCCCGCGCTGACCGACCCGGCGATGTACTGGTGCAGCCACAGGCCCTCGGTGGAAGTCGAGTAGCAGTAGCCCGGGAGCGAGAGCAGGAGCCGGGCCACGTTGGGCGGGCAGCAGGAGCAGGTGAACCACTCATCGCGGTGATAGTCGCCGCGCGCGGCCAGCGGGTTCATGTAGAAGTAGCCGGTCCCGTCGTGCGATAGGCCCGAGATGATCGAGTTGTAAAGCTGGGTCTCGATCGCGTCGGCGTATCGAGCGTCCCCGGTCAGGCAGAGCAGCCGGAAGCTGAAAAATACTCCGCCGATCGCCGCACAGGTCTCGGCGTAGGCGCGCTCGTTGGGAAGTTCGAAATCGGCCCCGAAGGCCTCGCCCTCAAAGCGCGCCCCCAGCGCGCCGGTGACGTAGGCCTTGCGCCCGTAGGCGCTCTCCCAGAGCTTGAAGACGGCCGCCTGCATCGCCAGGTCCTCGCGCTCGAGGACTATGTCGGCCATCCCGCTGGCCTGGTACATCATGCGCACGGCGTGGCCCCAGGCCTCGTGCTGCTCGCGCACCGGCAGGTGGTCCTGGTAATAGTGGGGATCGCGGAAGCGCGGTTCGCCGTTGAGGCGGGTCTCGGGCTGGCCGCGCATTTCCAGGAAAAAGAGCGCCTGGTCTAGGTAAGCTCGGTTGCCGGTTTCCCGGTACAGCTCAACCAGGGCCAGCTCGATCTCCTGGTGCCCGTCGGTCAATTCCAGGCGCCCGTGACCGAACGTTTCGCAGATGTGATCGGCGGCCCGCACCGCGATGTCGAACAGGGCGCTGGACCCAGCGGCGCGCCGGTGGGCGATGCCGGCCTGGATCAGGTGCCCCATGCAGTAGAGCTCGTGCTGATTGCAGAGGTCCTGGTAGCGCTTGTCCTCGCGCTCAAACGTGAAATAGGAATTGATGTAACCGTCGTCGCGCTGGGCGGCGCCGATCTCGTCGATGGCCAGATCGATCCACCCCGCCACCGCGTCCGAGACCCCCTCGATCAGTCCGAAGCTGGCCGCCTCCAGCAGCTTGTAGACATCGGAATCGTTAAAGTACAGGCCCGAGTATTCGGGCACCTTCTTGCGCCCCGAGGCGCGGCGGAAATTATCGAGCCGGCCGGTCTCCTCGCAGTGCTCGAACTGGCGTTCCAGCGACGTGTCGCGGACCACTTCGCGCCAGTGGTGCCAGAACCCCGTTTCGTTGACCCGGACGGCCGAGATCGGCACCGGCCGTAGCCGCGCGTTGGAACTACCGGTGGTGTCCAGGACCACGTCCCTGCCCTGCTGCATTGCCCGCTCCCCGTTGGTCTGCGCAATCGGTCGGAAAAGTCGTCAATTGTTCTTATTGTGGGTTTAAGTCAACGTCCCCTACCCAGCATTCCAGGCCCGCACCAGATGAAGATCGAAAGCGTGAAAGCAACGCTGCTGAAAGTCCCCTACCCACTGCCATTTGAGGCCGCCTGGGAGCCGGGCGTGATCCGCAATGACCGCGACGTAACGGTGGTGCGGATCCAGGCCGATTCGGGGCTTACAGGCTGGGGGGCGAGCGGATTCGACCAGGCCGAGGACATCAACCGCCTGGCAGCCCCGCACCTGGTCGGTGAGGACGCGTTCGCATTCGAGCGCCACGCCCGGATCACCCGCTACGCCAAAGGCGCCTGGATCGTCGAGATGGCGCTCTGCGATCTGGTCGGCAAGGCCGCCGGCCTGCCGCTGGCCAAGCTCTGGGGCCACTACGCCGACCGGATCCCGGCGTATGCCTCGATCGTGGCCGCCAAGTCTCCGGCCGAACGGGCCGACGACGCCCTGGCGTTGCTCGAACGCGGCTACCGGGCGATCAAACTGCGGGCCCACGCGTCCAGCATTGCCGAAGACATCGAAATGGTCGAAAAAGTCCGTGCCGCGGTCGGCGACCGGATGGAGATCATGGTCGATGCCAACCAGGCCGGCGCCGCGTCGGGGCCGATCAAGCACCCCGGAGACCCGATCATATGGGACTACGACCGGGCGCTGGCCACCGCGCGGGCCTACGAGCAGCTGGGTGTCTACTGGCTCGAAGAACCGCTCCCCCGCTATGACCTGCAGGCGATCGCCCGGCTGACCGATGCGGTCGAGCTCAAGATCGCTGGCGGCGAGGGCAACGCCGGTCTGCACGAGTTCTACTGGATGCTGGACGCCGGGGCCTACGACATCATCCAGCCGGATGCGGCTACCTGCGAGGGCGTCTGGCAGCTGCGCAAGCTGGCCGCGGCCTGCGAACGGGCCGGCAAACTTTTCATCCCCCACCACGGCGCCAACGGGATCGCCCTGGCGGCGCACCTGCAGCTGCAGGCCAGCGTGCCGAACAGTCCCTGGCTTGAATACATCGTCGACCCGCCCTGGCGGACGATCGAGTCCTACCAGCAACTGTTCGGAGTAATGCGCGAGCCGCTGCTGATCGACGCCGACGGCTGCGTGCCGGTGCCCCAGGGACCGGGGCTGGGGATCTCGGTCGACGAGACCGCGATCGCCCGATTGGCCGTCTAGCGGTCCGCCGGCATTTAGCTCTCGATCAGGGGCATGACCTGATTGGTTAGCAGGTCGATCGAGTGCCGCCACGGCGCGAAGTCGCCGATGTCGTGGGCGATCATGACCAGTTGCCCGAACGGGGCGGTGCGATCGCGGATCGAATTGATCTTTTCGGCTACCGTCTGCGGGCTGCCGGCGATCCAGGTGTTGTCGAACAGGAATTTGGCGGTGATGTCCGAATCGGGCCGGTCGGGGTCCGCGCCCTTGAAGTGCACGAAGTTGTTCGACCCTTTGGTCAGGTCGAACATGTAGCGCTCGTAAGCGGCGGCCGGGCCGCATTCGAGCATGAAGCGTTCGGCTTCGGCGTCGGTATCGGCAACAAACACGTCGCGGGTGATTCCCCACAGATTGGGATCGGGATCGCGCCCGGCAGAACGCGCACCTTCCGAGTAGGCCTCCCACTGGCCGTCCAGGTCGTCGTTGGGCAGGAAGTTGGTCGACAGGCAGCGCCAGCCCAGCCTGCCGGCCATCTGGATGCTTGATGAGCGGTAGGAGACGCCCGGAATCATGATTGGTGGGTGCGGCTTTTGCAGCGGCGGCATGGCCCACCCCAACCCGATGTGGCGCTCGATGTTCGGCAGGTGAACCTGCCAGTATTTGCCTTCCAGCTTGTAGGGCGCCTCGCTGGTCCAGATTTTTATGATCATGTCCAGCGATTCGCGGAAGCGGTCGATGTATTCGGGTCTGTCGACTTCGACATTTAGGAATGGCCGGTCGGTGGCCAGGCCACCAGGTCCCACCCCGAAATTGACCCGCCCGCCGGAGAGGTGGTCGAGGAACGCTATCCGCAGCGCGACCATGCCGGGGTTGTGCAGCGGCAGCAGTGAAACCCCGGTCCCCAGGCGCATGGTCGAAGTCTCCCGCGCCAGCGCGGCCAGGAAGAGGTCTCCGGCCGGATAGTTCTCCCACTGGCTGGTAATGTGTTCGCCGGCCCAGAGCTCGCAGAA
>CAYXKQ010000053.1:2801-10326 GCA_964465715.1 uncultured Chloroflexota bacterium | reverse complement strand
AGCCCAGGCGATGTTCAACGCCGAGGCCCAGGCCGCCCTGGACCGGGCCCTGGAGTCCGACAATCCGATCGATTCGAACCCGTTCCCGAACCCGCTCACCGGCGGATACCTCTAGAGCGAATTCGCGGGGGTCGTACGACCCTCTAAACCGGCGGGGCCGCATCGATCGGTGCGGCCCCGCCGGCGTATTCGGGGTATTCAGGTTGCGGTTCCACAGGCGGCCCGCCTCCGCAGTTTGCGCGATTGCCGCAACTGACACTTTCGGGGATCAATTGGGCAATTTCCAAAAACTGAAAGCCTCGTTGACCGGGCTCTTCCCTTACGCGGGTAAATTGGAGAGGTGCGTTATGGTCCGATTCAGCCGCAGGATCGCTCGGCGGGCGGTCGCGACCGGCGCTGCCGGATAGGGCGCTGGCGGCCTGCTCGGTTGTGGCGAGACCGAAGTAATCGAAGTTAAGAAGGCTGTGACGGTCGGGTCCGCCGGCGGGACCCAAACCTTCGAAGACGAGATCCCGGGCTCCGAGCCGTTCAATCCGCGGGCCGGGGAACTCATTGACCCACAGTTTTGGTCCGGCGATTGTAGGGATCCTCACTTAGTTCGCCGATCTCACGGTGACGGTGATCCGATCAGGTGGCTAAATCCTACAGACCCCAGCCGGAATCAGCGCTGGAGGTCAGGCCGCCCTGGACCGGGAACTTGAGAACGACGAACCGATAAGACTCGCTTTCGTTCCTGAATCTGCTTGCCGGCGTTTGTCTGTAGCCATATCGAGGGTTTGACCACCCTGGCAGAAACGGTGGGGTCGCGCCGCAAGGATTGGCCCCGCCGATAATGGAGGTCGAATCCGCCCGCGGGGGCCATTTGCGAATACGCTACCGATTGGGGTTTGCCGGTGGCATCCTGCCAAATCTCGCATCCGGGCCACGCCACCTGCCTGATCGAACTCGACGGCAGGGTGCTGCTCACCGATCCGTTGCTGGCCGACCGCATTTACACGATCAGACGGATTTGCCCCACGGTCGACCCGGCCAGCTTTCCAAAGATCGATCTGGTATTGATTTCGCACCTTCACCATGATCACTGCCATCCCTGGTCGTTGCGGGCGTTGGGCGGCAATCCGACTTTCCTGGTACCGCACGGCGGCGCCGAGTTCCTGGCCCGTCATTCAGTCGGACCGGTCATTGAAGCCGGACCCGGCGACGAGCTGGATTTGCTGGGGCTGCGCGTTCAGTGCCTGGCGGTCGATCACAGCGGCGAACGCGTCCCGTTCGGCCCGCATGCGCCGGCGCTGGCGTTTGAAATATGCGGCAGCCGCCGCATTTACTTCGTCGGCGACACCGGGTATTTCGAACCGATGAGAACCAGCCCGCATCCGCTCGACCTGGCCTTGCTGCCGGTGGCCGGTTGGGGTTCGTCGCTCGGCCCCGGACACCTGAATCCGAATGAGGCGGCTCGCGCCGCCGCGCAGTTGCGCCCGCGGCGGGCGGTGCCGATCCATTGGGGCGCTTATCGGAACCTGGTACCCGGACTCGGCGGCGCAAAGCAGGCCCCGAGTCCTGACCGACAGTTCACCGACGCGCTCGATTCGATTGCCGCCGGTGTCGAACCAGTCGTGCTGCGCCCCGGAACCACCGACCGGCTGATTCTCTAAATGGAGGGATTCGGCCGCGTCCTGCGTCAGACCGCTTTTGTCATCGCCCTGCACCTGGTGACGTTTCTGATCCTGGGTCGCATCCTGCCGGGATTCACCGTCGGGGACATCGGATCCGGGCTGGCGCTCGCGTCGGCGGTGGTGCTGGGGAACATTTTTGTCCGACCCCTGATCCTGCTTCTGACGCTGCCCCTGACCATCGTCACCCTGGGGCTCTGGTCACTGGTGCTGAACGCGATCATCATCTTCGCCGCCTCGCTTATCGTGCCCGGACAGATGACCGATGGTTTCGGGACCGCCCTCATCCTGGCGGCCGGATTCGCCACCGTCAACGCCGCCGCCAACGCGCTTTCGCTGATCCAGGACGAAGACACCTTCTACTACTATTTCGCCAATCGCCTTTCGGTGCGGACCGAAGAACACGAACTGGTGGGGTCCGGACTCCTGGTGGTCGAAATCGATGGGCTCTCGGAACCTGTCCTGCGCGAGGCGCTGGCCGCCGGCCGAATGCCCAATCTGCGCCGGTGGCTGTTGGGCGGACAGTTCGAGATGCGGCCCTGGTGGTGCCATCTTCCGACCCAGACTTCTTCGTCACAGGCCGGCATTCTGTACGGCAACGACCGCGATATTCCGGGATTCCGCTGGTTTGACAAGCGATCCGGGCGACTGGTCGAGTCCTCGAATCTTGAGGACGCGGCCTCAATCGCCAAGCGATTGGACCACCCCGGAGCACTGCTTCGCGGCGGGGCCTCGATCTCGAATCTGCTCGACGGCGGGGCCGAGGAGCGATTTGCGACCGCCAGCGCCGCGCAGCTGGCGGGTTCGGTGCGACAGCCGGCCCGCGACCTGTTCCTTTTCTTCTACGACCCTTACAGCTTCCTGCGGACCCTGGTGCTGGTACTGGCCGAACTGGCGATCGGGCTGATTTACGAATTCCGGCGATTGCGCCGGGGCCACGCCCACTTCAAATTCGCCATCACCCGCGCCATTACCACCGTGCTGCTGGCCGAGTTGACCACCTTTTACGCCACCCGCGAACTCTTCGACGGGACTCCGGCAATTTACCTGACATACGTGGGTTACGACCAGGTCGCCCATTACCGTGGTCCGCGCAGCCGCGACGCAATGGGCACCCTGCGCAATCTGGACCGGCAGATTGCGCGCCTGCGGCGGGTGGCCCAGTCGGTGCCGCGCGAGTACTCGCTGGTAATCCTGTCCGACCACGGGCAGAGCATTGCGCGGCAGTTTGCGGAGGTGTCCGGCGCGCCGCTGGAGCAGGTGGTCGCCGGCTCGGCCGGGTCGCAACCGATCTGGACCGCGATGGAGGACAGCGAGCTGATGGGTCATTTCAGTTCGCTACTTACCGGGCCGGCCGAGTCCGGCGGTGCCGGGGGCATGGCGGCCCGATCGGTGCTTGATCGGGTGCGCGGCGGCCGCGGATCGGGCGATCCGAACGAAGGCATCGGACCCGGACCCGGATCACGCGATGGCGGCGGGATCGTCGTCTGCCCGTCCGGCAACCTGGCCAACGTTTATTTCACGGCGTACCCCCACCAATTGAGCGCCGCCGAAATCGCCAAGGATTTCCCGGCCCTTGTTCCGAGCCTGGTCAACGATCCGGGGATCGGGTTCGTGGTGACCCGCTCGCAGTCGGGTGGGGCGCTGGTATCCGGCCCGGGCGGGGTACTGGATCTTGCAACCGGCGACGTGCTTGGCCGGGACCCCTTGTCCGGTTACCCCGGGGAACTGGCCGATTCAATCGCCCGGCTGGCCGAGTTCGGTAACGCGGGCGACATAATCATCAATGGCGCGACTCTCGCGGACGGGCGGGTGGCCGCGTTTGAACCCCAGGAGAGCGTCCATGGCGGCGCCGGCGGCGAGCAGACGGCCCCGTTTGTGATCTATCCCGCCCAGTTCGACGTGCCCACCGAACCGCTGGTGGGCGCGGACGAGATTTACAAATTGTTGATCCGACACCGACCGCCCATCGCCTCGCCCACCGCCGATTGAGTCCGACCGGATCTCGCGAACGCAAAATTGACGGTGGCCAACTGGGACTGGATGCATATGACCGAAGGATTGTTCGCCGACCGCGTCGCGGTCGTAACCGGCTCAACTCAAGGTGTCGGGGCCGAGGTCGCCCGCATGTTCGCTCGCGAGGGCGGCGCCGGCGTCCTAATCTGTGGCCGCAATGCCGCCAACGGCGCGGCGGTGGCCGCCGAAATCAAAGCGCTCGGATCAAGAGCTCATTTTGTCGCCGCCGACCTCTGCGACCTCGCCCAGGTCAGAGAACTCGTCCCCACCGCCCTTCGCGAGTTTGGGCGGGTCGATCACCTGGTCAATTCGGCCGCGGTCACCGACCGCGGCAACATTCTGGAAACTTCTCCGGAACTCTACCAGCAGACCCTGGACGTGAATCTGCGCGCCCCGTTCTTCCTGATTCAGGATTCGGCCCGGGCGATGATCGAGCAGGGCGGCGGCGGTTCCATCGTGAACGTTCTCTCGGTCAATTCCTACGGCGGCGGCCTGGACCTGGCGCCGTATTCGACTTCCAAGGGCGGTCTGCTAACGCTCACCAAGAACGCGGCCAACTACCTGGCCGACCACCGGGTAAGGGTCAACGGAATCGCCCTGGGCTGGACCGATACGCCGAACGAGGACCGGATCCAGCGCCAGTACCATGGCGCCGGTGAAAACTGGCGCGAACAGGTCGAACCCGAATTGCCGTTCGGGCGCATGCTCAAAACTTACGACGTCGCCAATACGGTCCGGTTCCTGTGTTCGGAGGAATCCGGCATCATGACCGGCGCGATAGTCGACCTGAGCTTCAGCGTCGTCGGAACCGGCGGGACGTCGCTGGTCGAGTCGCTTAACCAATAATCCGAACGCCCGCCGAATCGCTGCCTGGAAAGAGTGGATACGATGAGCCTTCTTAACGATTTCTCGCTGGCCGGTAAAGTCGCGCTCGTGACCGGCGGGGGCACCGGGATCGGTCGCGCGGTAGCGCTCGGCCTGGCTCAGGCCGGCGCCGACATCGCCCTCTCCGGCCGCACCGAGCAGACGCTGCTCGAGAGCGCGGCCGACATCAAGGCGCTCGGCCGCGAGGTATTGACCGTCACCTGCGACGTGCGCGATAAGAGTGAGGTCGCCGCTATGGTCGATAGCGTCACCGGCCATTTCGGGCGCATGGACGTTGCCTTCAACAATGCCGGAACGTTCGGCTGGATACCCGGTTATGAACTCTCGGAAGCCGACTGGGACCGGATCGTCGACACGAACCTTAAGGGCGTGTTCCTCTGCATGCAGGCCGAGGCGCGCTGGATGCGCGAACACGGTGGCGGCAAGATCATCAACAACGCCTCAATGTCGGGCTCGATCGTCAATCACCCGCAGCAGCAATCCACCTACAACGCCTCGAAAGCCGGTTGCGTTCACCTGACCAAATCGCTGGCGGCCGAATGGATCGGCGACGGCATCTACTGCAATTGCATATCGCCCGGCTACATCCTTACTGATCGGGCGGCCCAGAATCCGGCCGCCGACCCCATGCGCGAGCACTGGAACAAGATAACCCCGATCGGCAGGCCGGGCGCGGTCGACGAGCTTGCCGGCGCGGTGCTTTTCCTGGCCACGCCGGCATCCGATTTCGTCGTGGGCCTCGATCTGATCGTCGACGGCGGCTACAGCTTGTGGTAGCACCGGCTGGCCCCGCACCCTGGTAGAGTGCTAAAATCTTCCTGATCGGCGCGGCTTAAAATGCCGCGCTTTTTTCAATTTCCGAGCAGAAGTAGAAACCCCGGAACGTCGCAGCGACGGGCCGGTGTGGCCACATCCAGGAACCAGAGTTGGCGGGCAGACGCAGAACCGGCCGCCGCGAGGCACGCAACCAGGGCACAAGCCCGGCCGCATTCGCACGTGAAACCGTGACCGAATTGCGCCGGTCGCACTGGCCGTCCCGCGACGAGACGGTTCGCCTCACCGTGATCGTGCTGGGCGTCGTGATCGCCCTGGCGGCCTTCCTGGGGCTGTTCGACTTCGGCCTGGCGCGCCTGTCCGATTTGATATTCCTACAAAATTGATCCGCTATGACCGTCGATTCCGCCTCCCAGGGTGACTGGTACGTAGTCCAGACCTATTCGGGCTACGAGAACCGTTTCCGGGAGAACCTTCTATCGCGCATCAGGTCCATGGATGCGCAGGATTCGATATTTGAAATCGTAATTCCGGAAACGGATGTCGAGGAAGTGCGCAACGGCGAACGCCAGACCGTCAAGCGAAAGATGTTTCAGGGTTACGTGCTGGTGCGGATGGACTACGACACCACCTCCGGCACGATCGTGCGCAATACCCCCGGCGTCGTAAATTTCGTCGGCGGCAACCAACGGGCGCTGCCGCTGCCGAAAGCCGAGGTCGACCGCATCTTTGAGCAGATTCATGGCAAGGCCCCGCGGGCCCAGGTCACGATGGCGGTCGGCGATACGGTCAAGATCGTCGACGGTCCGTTTACCGAGTTTCTCGGTACGGTGGACGAGGTCAACATCGAACGCGGGCGCGTTCGAGTCATGGTTTCGTTCTTCGGCCGCGATACCCCGGTCGAACTCGATTTCCTGCAGGTCGAGCGCGTGCGTTCCGGCACCTGATCCAATACACGTGGTTGTCGAACTGACTTCGGCCAGCCCAATCCGCCCCCCCCCAATAGGACATTGACTTGGCGCAGAAAGTAATCGCGGTCGTGAAGATGCAGCTGGCGGCCGGCCAGGCTACGGTGGCTCCACCGGTCGGTCCCTCGCTAGGGCAGCACGGGGTGAACAGCGTCCAATTCGTCAAGGAATACAACGAGCGCACCCGCGACCAGGCCGGCAACATCGTCCCTTGCGAAGTTACGATCTTCTCCGACCGCTCCTACTCCTTCATCGTCAAGACTCCACCGGCCAGCGATCTGCTGCGTAAAGCGGCGGGCGTCGATTCGGGCGCCAACAATCCGAGCCAGGAAACGGTGGGTTCGGTGAGCGACGAGCAGCTGGCCGAAATCGCCAGGATCAAGATGCCGGACCTGAACACCAACGATGTGGACCAGGCCAAGAAGATCGTCGCCGGGACCGCCCGCAGCATGGGCATACAAACGCCCTGAACCGTACCAGCGGATCAACCGTCAAAGCGCCAACGCCAAAAGCACTACGAGGCCAGAACATGCCCAAGCACGGCAAGAAATACAGGTCCATGGTGGCCAGCCTGGAAGAAGACAAGGTTTATGGAATTGACGAGGCCGTCGAGGTGGCCCGCAATACCCAGATAACCCGATTCGACGCGACCGTCGAACTGCACTCCAAGCTCGGAATCGACACCCGCCATCAGGACCAGCAGGTCCGCGGGACGGTGGTTCTGCCCCACGGCACCGGTCGCAGCCGAAGGGTGATTGCGTTCGCCGCCGGTGACGCCGCCGCCGAGGCCACCGAAGCCGGGGCCGAGGTGGTTGGCGGGGACGACCTGGCCGACAAAATCCGTGGTGGCTGGCTTGACTTCGACGCCGCCGTGGCCACTCCGGACATGATGCGCACCGTCGGCCCGCTGGGCCGCATCCTGGGGCCGCGCGGGTTGATGCCCAACGCCCGAGCCGGCACGGTCAGCCCCCGGATCGGCGAGGTGGTTTCGGCGATCAAGGGCGGCCAGGTCGAATACCGGGCCGATCAGAGCGGCAACATTCACTTCGCCATCGGCAAGACCTCGTTTGATTCCGAGCAGCTCAAGGAAAACCTCTGCACGGCGCTGAACGCGGTGGTCAATGCCCGTCCCAGCGGCGCCCGCGGCACCTACGTCCGTTCGATTACGCTCTCGACTTCGATGGGACCGGGGCTGCCGCTGGACGTTAACGA
>CAYXKQ010000053.1:0-2791 GCA_964465715.1 uncultured Chloroflexota bacterium | reverse complement strand
AATCAGCGAGGCACGCGCCCTGGCTTAGAATCGCTCCGAAAAAGCAATGCTTTACGCCCCAGACGGCCGGTGCCGATAAAGGCTTAATTGCCTGCGGAATGACCGCAGGCGCCCGCCCAGGCATGTGCTCCTGGCATATTCCGAGAGTCACCGCAAGGTGATGCACGACCGCGCGGGGTTGTACTGCCCGGCGCGGTTTTTTCATTTGTCGGAATTTCCCAAAACACCAACCCTAAGGAGCTGAATTGGCAACAAGAGCTGAAAAAGAAGCCGAAGTAAAGGCGCTGGAGGAACTGCTCGAATCCTCGCCGTCCTGGTTCGTGAGCTGTTACCGCGGACTCTCCGTACCGGAGATCGCCCAATTCAGGAGCGACCTGGCAGAAGTCGGCGCAAGCTACCGCGTGGCCAAGAACACGCTGGTCCGTATCGCGGCCGCCAACCGTGGCCTGGGCGACCAGAGCGAACTCTTCGACGGCCCGATCGGAATTGCGGTTTGCCCGCAGGACCCGCCCGGGGCCGCCAAGGTGCTGGTGCGCCTGGCCGACAGCAACCAGGCCTACGCGGTGCGCGGCGGCATGCTGGAAGGCGACCTGATTGACGCGGCCGTAGTCGATCGCCTGGCGGCGATCCCGTCCCTGGACGAACTGCGCGCCCAGGTGGTCGGCGGCGTGTCGGCGCCCCTGAACGGCCTGGTGTTTACGCTTTCTGCGGTTGTCGGCAGCCTGGTGACCGCGCTGGAGCAGATTCACGAGCAGCGTTCAGCCGCCTAAGCTGAGTCGTCCTTCATCCAATAGACCCATAATCCATCCAAACAAAGGAACCCAAATGGCAACCAAAAAAGCTGACGTTAACGAACTGATCGGCGCGATCGAATCGCTGACGGTGCTGGAGCTGGCCGAACTGGTCGACCAGCTCAAGGAGAAGTTCGGAGTCTCGGCCATGGCCGCGATGCCGGCAGCCGCGCCGGCCAGCAACGGCGAAGCCGAAGAGGCCGAACAGACCGAGTTCGACGTCGTCCTGTCCGAAATCGGGCCCAACAAGATACCGGTGATCAAGGTCGTGCGCCAGATCACCGGACTTGGCCTGAAGGAGTCCAAGGCTATGGTCGACGAAGCCCCGAACGCGATCAAGGAAGCGGTCTCTCGCGACGAGGCCGAGGAGATCGCCAAGCTGCTGCAGGCCGAAGGCGCAACGGTCGACATCAAATAGTCGATGGGACCCCAGGTGGGCCTGACTACTGAACCCAAAAGGCCCGGGGCAGGGATGACCTGTCCCGGGCCTTTGGTATTGAAGGGTTTTTTGGAGGCGATTCCCGGACGCTGACTCAGCGGCTGTAACCCGAACGGCCGGCCGCCGGCTCGTAGGGCAGCGCCACCAGGTGACCCAGAACGGTCCTGAAATCGCGGAACGCCCCGAGGCCTCCGAGTTCGGGTTCCAGGTGACTCAGTTCATCGCGCAGCGTCGAGAGTTCCTCGCCGACCACCCGGTCTCCGGACCGCAGGCTCCAAAGGCTTGAGTAGCGGTCCGCGGCCAGGGCCACGATGGCTCCAAAGCGGAGCATCGCGCTGTCGAAATCACGCTCTCCCAGGCGGTTGGCCAGGACGGGTGCGTGCTGGCGGTTCGAATCCCCGGTGATCGGGGTTACCCAGCGCAGCTCGACATTGCCGAGCGGCCTGTCCGAACCGGTCAGCGGACGGTGGAGTTCGAGTTCGAAAAACGCGGTCGTGGCCGATCCGGCCGGGATTTCGGCAAATTCCTGGCGGTCCTGGACGAATGACCCATCACTCGTGATCCGGTTCTCGTAGCCGATGAGTCGCCAGGATTTGACAACCTGGTCGTCCCAGGTGACCTGGGCGCGGGTCTGGTCGGCGAACGGGACCGAAATCGCCAGCCAGTTCTCGCGCTGGAAGGTTGCCTCGGCCTGGTCGACGTTGCTCAGGTAGCGGTACCAGCCGTTGCCGTGCTGGGACAGCTGTTCGAGCAGGAAGTCATTGAAGTTCGCGACCCCGACGCCGATGGTGATCAACCGCAGCGGGTTGTTGTTCTCGCCGCGGCCGACCGATTCAAGGATTCCGAAAGGGTCGGTGGCGTCGACATTGGCGACGCCGTCGGAGAAGAGGATCACGTAGTTGTGGGCGCCGGGACGATCCCAGCGCGCCCGGTCGGCGAGCCGCACGCCGAGATCCAGTCCGGCCTGAACGTTGGTGGAATTGCGGGGCCGGAGCGCCTCAATCGATCGGCGGACATCGCGCGAATCCGGATCGGTATGCTCCACCGTCAGGTCGCCGATCACGTCGGTCGAGAACTGCACCACCGCGATCCGGTCGTCTCTGCCCAGGCTCCTGCGAATCGCTTCGGCGGCGGCGCGGGCGATCGCGACCCGATCGCCCTCCCCCATCGAACCCGTAGCGTCCATGTCCAGAGACACGTTCAGGGGCGCATTGTCGACAAATTCAGACGCCTGGAACGCCAATCACACAGGATATGGACTGCGGTTCAAGGGGTGCTCTGGCACCGCGCTGGATATGGCGCGGCTGTCGCCGCGCAGCGGTGGAACATATCGTTATTCAAATGCGGGGATCCACTCCCCGGCGCGCGCCGAAGCTAGTCCCCGTATCCGGATGGGATCCAGTTGAGCGCCGGCTGGGACGACGGCCGGAAGCGTCTGTGCGGACATTGCCGGGCTGCCACTTTGCTGGTATGAGGCGGTTGCCGGAAGGTAGGGAGCTGCGCTGGCGGGCGTGGGGACGGCGGTATTGTGCGCCCTCCGCGCTCCGCCCGCGTTGCGGAG
>CAYXKQ010000052.1:8314-10477 GCA_964465715.1 uncultured Chloroflexota bacterium | reverse complement strand
ATGATGCAGCGCGGCATACCTGAGGTTGCCGCAAGCATGCGCGGGGCGTGCCGATGCAGCCGATTGGCCCTGTCGAAGTTCTCGTCGATGTCGTCGCAGAGGGCTTTCACCAGCGACGCGTCTTGCACCCCCAGCTCGGCGAGCGGGACGGCGAACCAATCGGCCTGCTCGGCCTCCTCCCAGGCATGGCGGGCCATCAGATCCCTGATAAACGCGACGGTGCCGTCGGCGGCGCGGCGGCGCAGATCGTCCGGCAGGCCGCGGCCGGCCCTTTCGTAGGCGCCGCGCATCCGGGTCCGCATGCGGTAGTCGTAGTCCAGCAGCACGTCGTCAAGATCGAATACCACCGCCCGGATTCTGGGCGGGGTGCGGTTGTTGCTCAAACTTCGATTTCGTCGGAGTAGACGTTTTCAGCGTTGTCGGCGCAGCCGCACTCGTTCTCGGCGCCAACTTGCAGGGCGTTCCAGGCCAGGGTCGCGCACTTGATTCGGACCGGGTATTTGTTCACACCCTGGAGCGCTTCCAGGTCGCCGAGCGATTCGAGGTCGATCTCGGCTTCGCCGGTGAACATCGCCCGCACGCTGGCGGCCAGGTCCAGGGCTTCGGTCAGCTGTTTGCCGGTGACTGCTTCGGTGAGCATCGACGCCGAAGCCTGCGAGATCGAGCAACCGTGCCCGTCGAAGGCGACCGCTTCGATTCGCCCGCCTTTGAGGCGAGCCGTTATCTCGATGTCGTCGCCGCAGAGCGGGTTGTAGCCGCGCGCGGATATGTCGGGGTCCTCGATTCGTCCCTTGTGCCGCGGGGAGCGGTAGTGATCGAGGATGATCTCGCGATAGAGGTCGTCGAGCATCTAGCCGAAGAACTCCCGGGCTTTGCCGATGCCGGCGCAGAGGGCGTCGATCTCGTCCTGATTGTTGTAGATATAAAAACTGGCACGCGTGGTCGACCCCACCCCCAGCGCCCCCATCAGGGGCTGGGCACAGTGGTGACCGGCGCGGATCGCAATGCCTTCGTTGTCCAGCACCTGGCCCAGATCGTGCGGGTGCAGGCCATCGAGGTTGAAGGAGACCACTCCGCCGCGGAACTCGGAAGCGGGCGGACCGTAGATCTGCAAACCGGGGATTTCGGCCAGCCTCGCAAGCGCGTACTCGGTCAGGCGTTGTTCGTGCTCCCAGACCGCCTGCAGACCGATGGCGGCCAGATAGTCGGCGGCCACCCCCAACCCGATCGCGCCGGCGATGTCGGGGGTCCCGGCCTCGAATTTGTAAGGCAGCCGGTTCCAGGTCGAACCCTCCATGGCAACCGTGGCGATCATATCGCCACCGCCCTGGTAGGGCTCGGCTTCTTCGAGCAGCCGCCGCTTGCCGTAGAGCCCGCCGATTCCGGTGGGCCCGAGCATCTTGTGGCCGGAAAAGGCCAGGAAGTCGATGTCCTGGGCGACGACGTCGATTGGCTGGTTGGGGACCGCCTGGGCGCCGTCGACAACCAGCACTGCGCCGACCGCGTGGGCCAGCCGGCCGAGCTCGCAAATGTCCAGGGTCACGCCTAGTACGTTCGACATCGCCGTCAGCGCCACCACCTTGGTCCGCTCCGAGATCAGTGCTTCGAATTCGGCCGGATCGGGTCGCTGGCGGTGGTCCCGCAGCGAATACCAGCGCAGCTTGGCGCCGGTCTGGTCGCACACCAGCTGCCAGGGAACGATGTTGGAGTGGTGCTCGATATTGGTGACCAGGACCTCGTCGCCGGGCCCCAGGCGCGGCCGCGCCCAGGCCTGGGCGACCAGGTTGAGCCCCTCGGTGGCCCCCCGAACCCAGACCAGCTCGGCCGGATCGGCGGCCCCGATCAGGCCGGCGACTTTGACCCGGCCCTGTTCGTAGGCATCGGTCGCCAGCTGGCTCAGGTGGTGGATGCCGCGGTGCACGTTGGAATGCGTGTTCTCGTAGTAGTCGTCCAGCGCGGCGATCACCGAAGCGGGTTTTTGCGAGGAGGCCGCGTTGTCCAGGTAAACCAGGTCCTTGCCGGCGATCTTCCTCGCCAGGATCGGGAAGTCGGCCCGCAGGACCTGCGGGTCCAGTTCCGGGGTGCTCGGATTGGCCAGCTTTTGCATGGTCAGATGATCGTCACCACGATCTGGTCGTCCTCGATTTCGCTCTCGAACCGCTC
>CAYXKQ010000052.1:5735-8214 GCA_964465715.1 uncultured Chloroflexota bacterium | reverse complement strand
GTGGCGCCGTGGGTGCAGCGTACGTCGTAGGTGCGGATTTCCATGCCCGGGATCGAATCGGCGCGGGCCTGCTTGGACAGCAGCAGGTTGTCGTTTTGCTGGTAGGTGTTGGACTGGCCGGCGGTGTCGGAGATCTCGATCGTGCCGTAGAAGACCGAGCGCGAGCGTTCCCGCAGCACGCCCTTGTAGAAGAGGTTCGAGTACGTGTGGTCGCCGTCGTGGATCTGGCGGGTCTCGTGATCGATGTGGCGGCGCCCGTCAAGCAGGGTCAGTCCCCAGACCTGCCCCTCCGAACCCGACTGGGGGAAGGAGACCTCGGTATATGACTTGGCCAGGGCGGCCCCGAGTGAGAACTGACAGAGGTTCACGCGCGCGTTGCGCCCCGCCAGGGTCCGCGTATCGGCGAACGCGGCCGTGTGCAGGCCCCAGTTCTGGGCGTGCTCGTAGTTGAGGGTGGCGCGATCGCCTACGTAGGCGTAGGTCAGCGGGCAGACCAGGGTCTCGTCGTCAAGCGTCTCCGAGCGGTGCTCTTCGACCAGTTCGAGGCTGGCCCCCTCATCGACCCAGATCAACAGGCGCGGGAAGACCGCCATCCGGCTGCGGGTGGTGGCGACCATGCTGTAAAGCGGGGCCTCCACGCTCAACCCCGGCGGCACGTAGACAAAGACACCGCCGCTCCAGAAAGCGCCGTTTAGGGTGGCGAATTTCTCCAACGAGCTTGGCGATCGCTCGGCCAGACCCGGAAACCGTTCCAGCAGGGCGCGATGGTCAATCGCGGCCTGGGACAGCGAGCAGAAGATCAGTCCCGAATCGGCCAGGTCGGAGTCCAGCTCGATCTCGGGATCGTGCCAGTCAACCTGGATGCTGCGGCCGGCGAACCAGTCCTTTTCGAACAATCCGGCCGGCGCCTCGGAGGGCAGGCGCTCGCCCCACGGGGCGAAATCGTCGGGCGAGATACCGCGCAGATCGGTGCGGCGCCATGTCTCGTCGGTGATCTTGGGCAGCGGCGTGTCGCAATAGCTCCGCCAGCTTTCCAGGCGCTGGGCTACCAGCCAGTCGGGTTCCCGTCCCTGGCGGGCGCGCTCCCTTACGAGCTCGGCGCTGGGGCGAGTTTCTAGAGTTGGTGAGAGCGCCATTGGCGGTTGGATTGTCCCTGGTCGGTTGGTGGAAACGGGCTGGCTTGTGGCGAGATTGCCTTGGTTCGGATTGGCGGTCAGCCGACCGATCCCTCCATCTCGAGTTCGATGAGGCGGTTCATCTCGACCGCGTACTCCATCGGCAGTTCCTTGATGAACTCTTCGAAGAACCCGGTGACGATCACCGAGGTGGCCTTCTCCTCGGAGAGGCCGCGGCTCATCAGATAGAAGATCTCCTCGTCGCCGATCTTGGAGACGGTAGCCTCGTGACCGATCTGGGACTCCTCTTCGGATATTTCGATGTAGGGGTAGGTGTCGGTCTTGGACTCGGGGGTGAGCAGCATCGCGTCGCAGCGCACGAACGACTTTGCCCCGACCGCGTCGGGTTCGACCTTGAGCAGGCCGCGATAGGTCGCCCTCCCGGTCCCGTTGGAGATCGACTTGGACGTGATCGTGGACGAGGTGTTGGGGGCGGCGTGAACGATTTTGGCGCCGGCGTCCTGGTGCTGGTTCGTGTTGGCGTAGGCCACCGAGAGCACCTCCCCGCGGGCGCGTTCGCCGAGCAGATGGATGGCCGGGTATTTCATGGTCACCTTGGAGCCGATGTTGCCGTCAATCCATTCGACGGCCGCGCCGGCCGCGGCGGTGGCGCGTTTGGTGACCAGGTTGTACACGTTGTTGGACCAGTTCTGGATCGTCGTGTAGCGGACGTGCGCGTCCTCCAGGGCGATGATCTCGACTACCGCCGAGTGCAGCGAATCGCGCGCGTACACCGGGGCGGTGCAGCCCTCGATGTAGTGAACCGATCCGCCGGGCTCGCAGACTATCAGGGTCCGCTCGAACTGTCCGGCCGATTCGGCGTTGATCCGGAAATAGGCCTGCAGCGGCAGCTCGACATGCACGCCGGCGGGGACATAGACGAAGCTCCCGCCGCTCCAGACGGCGGTATTGAGGGCGGCGAACTTGTTGTCGTTGTAAGGGATGACGGTGCCGAAATACTGCTTGACCAGTTCGGGGTATTCGCGCAGCCCGCCGTCCATGTCGAGGAAGACCACGCCCTGCGAGGAAAGTTGCTCCTGCAGGTTGTGGTAAACGACCTCGGAGTCGTACTGGGCGCCGACCCCGGCCAGGAATTTCTTCTCGGCCTCCGGGATGCCCAGGCGGTCGAAGGTGTTCTTGATGTAGTCGGGAACGTCGTCCCAGCTGTCTTCGGACCCGCGGTCGGTGGCGCGAACGTAGTAGTGGATTTTTTCGAAATCGATCTCGGAGAGATCGGCGCCCCAGGTTGGCATCGGGCGCCCGGCGAATTCGGCAAACGCCTTTAGCCGCAGTTCGAGCATCCA
>CAYXKQ010000052.1:0-5725 GCA_964465715.1 uncultured Chloroflexota bacterium | reverse complement strand
ATCTGGCGGATTACGTCTTCGTTCAGGCCCGGCTCGGTGATGAAATCGGCTTTTACGTCATCGTGAAAGCCGTACTTGTAATCGAATTCGATCTCGGCGTCGGGCGGTTTGATCACGTTTTCGGTGGCCATCTTTTAAACCGTTTCCGGTGCGAATTGCTTGTATCCGTCGCGCTCCAGCGTTTCGGCCAGTTCGGGCCCGCCTTCGGCGACGATGTCCCCGTCGATGAGGACATGCACGAAATCGGGCCGGATGTAGCGCAGGATTCTCTGATAGTGGGTGATAAGGAGAACTCCGATATCGGTTGTCCGCAGGGAATTGACGCCCTCGGCAGGGCCGGTTCCAGCATCGCCATCTGCAGGATCTCGCAGCGTTTCTTTTCGCCGCCGGAGAACCCGTCGTTTAGGTACCGCGTGGCAAAACTCGAGTCGACGCTCAAAAGGTCCATCTTCTCCAGCATGCGCAGGCGGAACTCACGGACTCCGATTGGGCCCTTATCGCCGCGGACGGCGTTGATCGCCTCACGCAGAAACGTGACCAACGGCACCCCGGGGATCTCGACCGGGTACTGGAAGGCCAGGAAGATCCCGGCCCGGGCCCGCTCGTCGACTTCCCATTCGGCGATGTCCTCACCCTTGAAGCGGATCCGCCCGGCGGTGATTTCGCAGCTGGGATTGCCCATCAGGGTGTTGGCCAGGGTGCTCTTGCCGGAGCCGTTGGGGCCCATCACAGCGTGAACCTGGCCTTCGTCGACCGTCAGGTTGAGCCCGTGCAGTATCTCTTTTTCGTCGCGCTGGACGTGCAGATCTTCGATCTGCAGCAGCGGATTTGGCGTCATCTTGGCCCGTAAATCACTTGCAGTTGGTGGTTATCTGACCTGCTGGGGCACCCTTTTGGGCGTATTTTGCAGGTTCAAACCTAGTTTATTTGGACGCGACCGGCGATCTCTTAACAGGGGCTAACGTGCCCCGCTCGCCGGCGGATGCCACCCCCAGTCCGGTTCAGGATCCGGCGCAGCGGCGATCTCGCCCAGCTGGCGGGCCCCGACCGCGCAAACCGCCGGATCGGTGCGCAGGATCACGTCAAGATGGTCTACTTCCTCACCGAGCGGCCTCAACGCCGACCAGATTTCCTCTAGCTGCTCCCGTCCGTACGGTTGCCGCGCGCGGGCCAGCGGGTCCTCCCCCTGGTGGGCGAAAACCCCGTCGCCACGCCCGTGCAGGCGCGCCACCGCCACGTCGCCGCGAGTGGCCGCACAGATCGGCGGCGGGGCCTCATCAGCGGGTTCGAAGTCGGCGGAGACGAGCGCGATTTCATGATCGATCAGCAGTTCCTGGGTCCGCTCCAGGCGCTCGTTTCCGATCAGCCATGAGGAATTGCGGAACTCGACGGCCAGCGGCAGCCCGGGCAGGTTGGCGCGGCACTCCGCCAGGTAGTCCTCGGATTCGGCGCTGGCTCCGAAATAGGCCGGGAACTGCATGGTTACCGCGCCCAGTTTGGCGCCCAGCGGCTCAAGCGCGGCGGCGAATTCGCCGAACAGAAAGTCCGGCGCCGGCACCGCGAAATCGCGCCAGCTGACCCCCGGTTGTGGCTTGGCGCCGGGCCGGAGCTGATGCAGGCAGAGCCCGCCGAACGCCAGCACGTGAAAGCGGAAATCTTCGTCAACCGAATCGGCCCAACCGGCGATCCGGTCGATTCCCGGGACGCCCTGGAACGTGGAGTCGATTTCGACCAGCGAGAACTCCTCGGCGTAAACCGGGAGCATATCCGGTTCGCGGGTCCGCGGCGGATAGAAATCAGCCAGATGTCGCCAGCCCGAGGTCCCTACCCGCAACGTCATCGCCGGTCCACGGCCGCTAGGCCCCGAACTTGACCAGGCGACCGGCCGTGGCCAGGAGCGTGGGCATGACCGCCCGCGCCGGCAGATGCCCCAGGCCGCCGCCGTTGCAGGCGCGCTCGCCGAAGTTCTCGACCCGGTCCGGCAGGGCCTGCCGGCCGGCAATCAATAGCGGAACCGGGTGCCAGGAGTGCTGGCGCAACGCGGCCGGAGTCGAATGGTCCCCGGTGACCGCGATCGCCGCCGGCCCCAGGTCCAGCAACCCCGGTAGGGCGGCGTCGACCTCCTCAATAGCCCGGGATTTGCCCTCCCAGTCGCCGTCCTCGCCGGCGGCGTCGGAGGGCTTGTAGTGGACAAAGAAAAAATCGTAATCGGACCAGGCGTCGGAGACCGCCTGCAGCTGGCCGGGGAATGTGTCGCCGGTATCCAGGACGTCCAATCCGGCGATCGCGGCCAGTCCCTTGTACATCGGGTATGAGGCCGCGCAGGCCCCCTGAATCCCCCAGGTCTCCCGCATGGGCACCAGCTGCGGCCGCGTGGCATAACCGCGCATCAGCACGAAATTGGCCGGTTCCAGACTCCCGATTCGCTCGGCCACGACTGCCAGGAAGCGGTCAAGCACCGCCGCAGTCTGGGCTGCGTCCCTGGCCAGTGGATCCGGACGCGCAGGCGGAACGCCGACAGCCTGGGGGTCGGTCTCGCGGATCCGGTCGGAGAACCCTTTCCCGCGCAGCACCAGCACCGCGCGATGGGCGCTTTCGGTGGCCAGTTCATAGGGGTATCCGATATCGTGGCCGGAGAGTTCGGCCACCAGCTCGCGATTCAACTGGCTGGGTATCCGGCCGGCGCGCCGGTCGGCGACGTTGCCGTCCCCGTCCAGAGTGCAAAAGTTGAGGCGCACCCCCAGGTCGCCCGGACCAAGGCCCAGGCCGATGCCGATCGCCGAAAGGGCGCCGCGCCCGATGTTGCTGGCGATCGGGTCGTATCCGAATAGGGCCAGGTGACCGGGGCCCGAACCCGGGGTAATCCCGGGGCCGATCGGGACCGAAAGACCGGTCGCGGCCGCAGCGGCCAGGGCGTCCAGGTTGGGCGTGCGGGCGGCCTCGAGTTCGGTCAGGCCGCTCTGCGGGTGGGCCATTCCGCCCAACCCGTCGATTACCAAGAGGACCATCTTGCCGGTGTCCGGCCGGGCCAATTGCTGGTAGGTGTCGGCGGAAATCATCTGGAAGGGGATATTGAAGTGGGCGGCGGAACCAAAAAATGTTAAGCCCTGCCGGTGTCGGAGGGCCCGCGAATCCGGTCATTCGCATCGGGCGCTGGACTGCCCCGGCAAGCCTGGATTTGCGGCCGTAATCAGGCTGGGGTTCTGCTAGAAAGTAGCCGGCAGTCGGCTGGCGACTCGCGCCTTGCGGCAACCTGTGGCGGCGCCGGCAGTGCGGGAGGAACGCCGATGCGATTAACAGCCCGAGATTTGGCCAACTCAAGGTTCAACGGAACGGTCCTGGCGGCCATCCTGGCCGCGATTGGCGCGCTGTTGCTGCTGGCCCCGGCCAGTTCCGCCGGGGGCGGCGGGCCGTCCGCCGATTCCCTGCAGCCGGCGATCGCGCCCGCGGCGCAGGGCAGTGCGACGACGGCCCTCACCGTCCAGGGAATCGCCTCGCGGAGCGCCAGCTACGATGGCGCGGTGGCGCGTTTTTCGGTCCGCGTCCTGCGCGATTCGATCGTTGCCGCAGTTTCCGACGGCAACGCCACAGTCGCCAGCGTCGCGGCCGCGGTGGAGGCGAGGTGCACCCCCGCCGCAATGTCCGACGCGGATGGCTCCACCGGGGATGCGTGCGTATCTCCGCAGGGTCTGCAGACACTCGGAATCCGGATTGAAGAGGAATTCGACTACACCGACCAGGGCCGGATTTCGAAGGGCTACCGCTACGAGAACCGGCTCAGCATCGCAATCGAGGGCACCGAATTCGCCGGCGGCCTGGTCGATCTTGTCATCGGCGCCGGCGGGGAGCTGGTCCGCTTCGAGGACCTGGGCTTTACCACCTCGCAGCGCGCTGAAATCGAGCGCTTGGCGTTGCTGGATGCGATCGACAGCGCCCGGCTGACGGCCCAAACAATCGCCGACCACATGGGGTACGAGATCGTCCGCATCGTCGAGCTCAATCCGCGCGAGTCGTACCAGGTCGAACTCGATTCCGGCGGCGCCGAGGCCGTCCCGGCGGCGGGGGCGGCCGCCCCGACCAGGGTATTTGCCGGCCAGGCGGTGATCACCTCGCGCGTTTCGATGACGTTCGAGCTGCGTCCCCGGTAAGGGCCCGGGACAACCTGGTCACCATGGCCCCGGCGGCGGTCCGGAACGGGCAGCCAAACGGCAAAATGATTCGGCAAAGCCAGTAAAGAAGGCCGAAGTATCCGCACCGCCACCGCACCCGATTCCTCGCCGGTCCGGGTAGAGCGGCGCGCCTACAGCCAAGGGGCGATGCTGGCCTTTTTCGTCCCGGTGGCGCTTTCATCGCTGGTCGCTGGCCTCCGCAACCCGGTGCTCGACGCCGGCCTGGCGCGAACATCCGAGCCGGTCCTGGCGCTGGCCGGGTTTGCGGCCGTCTCTTCGCTGATATTCATCCTGCACACCTCCAGCCAGGTCCAGCAGAGCGTATTCCTGGTTTATGCCAACGGGCGAGAGTCCTTTCGCCGGGTCACCTGGTTCAGCGTTTACGGCGGCCTGGCGGCCTGTGCGGTGGCGGTGCTGGCAACCCTCCCCCTGATATCGGACCTGCTGCTTGAAGGAGCGATGGGGGCCACTCCGGAGGTGGCCGAATACTCGCAGCCCTCGCTGCTGGTGCTGATGATCCTGGTCCCGCCGCTGATGATCGCCCGCGGTTTTTTCCAGAGCCTGCTGCTGCAGCGCCGCCAGGCGCGCCGGATCACCTTCTCCACGATCGGCGGGCTGCTGGTGCTGATCCCGGCCGGGCTCGTTTTCGTCCCCCTGGCGCCCATCAACGGGGCGCTGGCGGCTGCGATCGCGCTGGTCGTGGTAACCACGGCCGAAGGCGCCGTCCTGGCCTATTTCGCAATCTCCGAGCTGCGCGCCAACCCCTTTCCGCGCGAAGAAAGCGCTCCGCTGCCGTCGATGGGCGATCTGGTCCGTTTCGGCTGGCCATTGCTACTGTCGATGCTGGCCATGTCGGGTTCGGCACCGCTGGTTACCGCTGGGGTGTTCCGGCTCGACGACGGGGTGGAGGCGGTCGCCGGATTCAGGGTCGCCTGGAGCATCGCGATTATCGGGCTCAGTCTTACCCTGGCGGTACGCCAGACCGCGCTGGTAATGTCCAAGTACCCCGAGAGCCATCATCAGGGCCGCGCATTCTCAGCGATGGTCGGACTGGCGGTTGGGGTCGGCCTGCTTGTGATGACCACGGGCCCGATCGGAGATTTCGTGCTGCTTACCGTTATCGGGATTACCCCGGAGATCGCCGACCAGGCGCGGCCGGCCGCCTGGGTCCTGGCGATGGTGCCGTTTCTGATGGGTTTCCGCCAGTTCTACATCTCATTGCTGATGCACCAGGGCCTGTCCAAGCGGGTGGGGGTGGGATCCGTCTCGCGGATCATTCTGATGATGGTCGTGATCTTCGCAATCGCCCCCTTCGCACCGGTCGCCGGCGCGGTAATGGGGGCTCTGGCGCGCCTGGGCGGACAGCTGAGTGAGACGCTTATTTCCTGGCACCTGGGCCGCCCGTGGTTCGGTCAGGATCCGCTTTCGGCCACCCGCAAGGAGTAGGTCAGGTGGCGGGCAACTCCTCGTCGGCGTCCGGAAGGCTGGCCGTGGTGGTCCTCGACGGCCCGCTCGGCGGCGACGCGGCGATCACCGACCTGATTGCCGGCGCCGAT
>CAYXKQ010000051.1:7255-10802 GCA_964465715.1 uncultured Chloroflexota bacterium | reverse complement strand
GGATCGCGCGCGCCCATCGATTCGATCCGCAGGCCCGGGGCGATGTCGGCCGGATCGGCGATCGGGACGATCTGATGCTCGTAGTACTCGCCGTTGAACAGATTGGCGTCGGCCCAGGCGCGGCCGGCCTCGAACAGGCGGCGGCACTTTGCGGCAAAGTCCTGCTCGCCCAGGTGGCCGGCCATCTCCTCGGCCGCGCGCAGAGCCCCCAGGTACCAGCCCTGCATCTGGGGATTGGGACCGAAGTACTCCACGTCCATGGTGTTGTGCTGGCAGCCCTCCATGATCCCGTCGCAGTCGCCGTCCCAGCCGCCTTCCACCCAGCAGTACTCCAGCGCCCGCTTGCAATGCGGCCAGAGCCCGGCCAGGAATTCGCCGTCGCCGCTGAGCCGCCACTCGCGGTAGAGCTTCATCACGCAACCCAGCTGCCCGTCGGCGGCGGCGGAGACGAACTCGGTGGCCCGATCCTTCAGCGGCAGCATCACCCGGAACGACATCTTGCCCTCTGAATCGGTGGCGTGGGCGAACTCGACCTCGCGCATGCTTTTGGCCAGGTCCCCGAATAGGTAGGCCAGCGCCTGCTCGTAGTTCCAGACGTGGGTGCAGGAACCCGGGCAGCAACCGACCGCGTCGTTGCAGCCCTCCCAGCCGTAGAAATGCCCGTCGGCGGTGCGGAAACAGGTTTGCGACTTCAGCGTCGAGAGATTGAACAGGGCCGCCTCCTTGACCGCCGCCGGCAGGTCGGTGCCCAGGAATGCGTCCACGAATTCCAGGCTGCGCCGCTCCAGCTCAGGGAGCTGTGCGACCGCGGCTGCGGCCGCATCCCAGGCATCGTCGAAGCGGGTGGCGTAGTAATTTCCGATCCAGTCCGGGTTCCCGGTCCCGGGGCAGCAACCGTCATCTTCGCCACAGCAATCGCTGGGCTCTCCGCAGCCGCAGTCATCGCCCGCGCAGCAGTCGGCGCCCATCCGGTGCATGTCCCAGGTAAGGCGGTTGGGGAAGTGCCAGCTGATCAGGAACGTGACCGAGGCTTCGCCTCCGGGGGCCACCTTCAACGGCACCGCCAGCGAACCGACCGCCAGCGATTCCTCGGCGGGGCGGTCGGCGATCTTCCCGTCGCTTGCGAACTCGTCCCAGAAGTCCAGCAGGTAGTTGCCCCAGCCGGGATTTGGCCAGGCGGTCCGGTGGCTGCACTCCGGAGCGGTGGTCACCAGCGCCATCGTGCCCCACTGTTCCGATCCCGGGTCAACGCCCTCCGAATCCATGTAGATGCCCCGGAAACCATCCCCTTCCCGGAACCGGTTGCGGTTCGAATCGGGCTGTCCGCGGTTGCCGTCAGTGCCGATGAAGTTGTCCAGCGAACCGCAGACCGACGCCTCGAGCTCGGCATCGGACTCGTTGGCGATCACGAAGCGGAGCGCGGCGAACGGCATCCCGCTGGCCTCGGCGTCGCCCGGCACCAGGGGGTTGAACGCTTCAATCCGAACCGCGGCCGGCACCGCCGGGTCGGACAGACATACCTGGCCGAACGGGTAGGCGGCGTGAAACGAGCATTCGCGCCAGTGCGGCAGACCGTGGTTGGGGACCTCGCTGCCGCGAAATCCCTCGTAGTCGACCTCGTCGATCGTCCCTTCCAGCGACAGCGTCTGCGGATCCCGGTCGCCGGACTTGAGCCGGATGGCGAAAAAGGTTGTGCTGCCCAGACGCTGCCGCGGCGAAAACCCCTTGGCCGGCCGGTTGACGATCTCCCAGTCGCGCAGCTGGCCGCGACCGCCGAGCGAGACGCAGCCGGTGCCGATCCCGCCCAGCGGCATCCCGATCGCGCGCAGCCGCGACTGCGGGTAGCTGGTCAGCACGGGCCAATCGGGATTCGTCGAAATCGGCATCGGCGGGACTCATTTCCGGGTCGGGCAGGGGGCTAGACCTAGCATATGGCCGCCTCTCCGGAGGCCGCCAAAACCCTACAATCGACAGCGTCCGGGTGGTGACCAGCGGCAACCGAGTCCGCCACCCGGTTCCGCCCTCCAGTAAATGCGACGATCCGCGATGCCGAGCTGGATCGCCCCAGAGCGGGCGAGGCGACCCCTGGCCGCAGTTACGGCGGTCCCTGCTGGATGCCCCTCCTCCCGGCGCCAGGCCCCGTCCACCAATGCGCCGCCCAAACAACTGCCCGATGCGGCTGCCGGGCCGGTCCCGGAACTATGGCCCGCGGCGCCACCAACCCGCGGGATGCGCGGGGTTTTCGATCCGCTTCCTCCGCCCGGGGAACCAGGCCCGAACGCGAACCGCCCCAGCTCACCCATGCCCGTCTCTGTACCGGACCGGCTCGGCTAAGGCACGCCCTTCCCTCATGCTCGCCTTCGACGCCCTGCGCCAACCGGGTTTCACGCTGCTCTGGATCTCCACCAGCGTAAATTTTTCGGCCTTCTTCCTGCGCAGCACCATCCAGGGGTGGTTGGTGCTGCAGCTGACCAATTCCTCCACCTGGGTGGGATTGGTCAACGCCCTGCCGGTGATTGTTTCGGCCCCGCTGTCGTTCTTCGCCGGCGCCATCGCCGACCGCGGCGACGCCCGGCGCCTGCTGATCTGGACCCGCGCGGCGAGCGCTTTCACCTGTTTCCTGACCGCCTACCTTATCACCGCCGGGGTGATCGACGTCTATCAGATGCTGGCCCTGGCGACCGTGCTCACCGCAGCCTTCTACCTGGGATTTCCGGCCAACCAGACCTACATCCTGGCCCTGGTCGGCCCCGAGCGGCTGCTCGCGGCCAATTCCCTGGTGACCGCGTTCGGGTTCGGGTTCAATTTCATCGGTCCTTCGCTGGCCGGATACGCCGCCGCCAATCTCGGGATCGATTCCGTCTACTACGCCCTCGGCCTGGCCTACCTGGCGGCGATGCTAACGCTGTTGCGGACTCCGCCGGCCCCGGGCCAGGATCGACGGCCGGCCGGCAACATGCTGCGCGACGTGCTGGCCGGGATCGCCTACGTGCGTACCAATACCGGGCTGGCCTGGGTCTACTACGTCGCCTTGCTGGGGATTACCGGATCGCCGTTCCTGGCAATCCTGCCGGCGATGGCCCGCGATGAACTGGGGCTGGGCGCGGCCGGGTTCGGGCTGATCGCCGGCAGCCAGGGGGTCGGCAGCCTCTTCGCCTCATTCGTGATGCTGGCCCGCGGCCAGGTGCAGCGCAAGGGCGTGTCGATGGTCGCGGGCGCGGCGATCTGGGCGAGCGGCATGATCCTCATCGGCAGCTCGCAGGCGGCGTGGCAGGCGATCGCGGCCGGCGTGTTGATGGGTTTTTCGCCTCCGCTGTGGATGAACTCGGCCCAGACCGTGATCATGACCGCGGTACCCGATGAGATGCGGGCGCGGATGGCGGCGCTGTTTGCGCTCTCCTTCCAGATGGTCCCGCTCGGGTACCTTGTCGGGGGAATCCTGGCCGACGCGTTCGGGCCCGGAATGGCCCTGCAACTGCTGGGCGCGGCCGGCATACTGCTGCACGTGCCGCCGCTGCTCTCGCGCCAGTTCCGCAACATCGGGTAG
>CAYXKQ010000051.1:0-7155 GCA_964465715.1 uncultured Chloroflexota bacterium | reverse complement strand
CGCTCCACAAACCGGTACAATCTGCCCATCCGGCGCACACGGCACGGTCGTTGCGGCCCGGTCTCCCACCCTGAGAATGGCGATGATCGGCGATGCCTCCTTGGCGCCCCACGCAGCACCGTCGGCGAACGGATTCCGGGATCCCGGCACCGGGTCAAGACCCTGGCTGCGCTGCCTTTTTCGGCCAGCGCAGCTAAACGCGAACATACCCGCCCCTTAGCCCCCTGCGCCGCCCCTATGAAGGTCCGGTTCCCGAAGCGCAAGGGTCATCCGGTCCGGCCGATGATCGTGTTCGAAGCGTTGCGCCAGCCCGGGTTCACCCCGCTTTGGCTCTCGACGGGGTTGAACCACTCCGGCCATTTCCTGCGCACCACCATCCAGGGTTGGCTGGTCCTGCAATTGACCAATTCCTCCGCGTGGGTGGGGATGGTCAACGGCCTGCCGGTGGTGGTGACCGCACCGCTGACCTTCTTCGCCGGGGCGATCGCCGACCAGACCGACACCCGACGCCTGCTGATTTGGACCCGCGCCGCGACCGCTCTGCTGTGCTTCCTGGCCGGGTACCTTATCGCCTCCGGCGCCATCAATGTGCTGCAATTGCTGGCGCTGGCCACCGCCCTGAACGTGGCCTATTACCTTGCATTCCCGGCCAATCAGACATACCTGGTGTCGCTGGTGGGCCCCGAGCGCCTGCTGGCCGCCAACTCGCTGGTCAACGGTTTCGGTTTTGCCTTCAACATCCTGGCCCCCTCGCTCGCCGGATACGCCGCCGCCGGTTTTGGAATCGAATGGGTTTTCTTCGCGCTCAGCCTGGGTTACGCCCTGGCCATGTCGCTGCTGCTGGTTACCCCGCCGCCGCCCCGCGGCGATCTGCCGTCCGGCGGAGGCATTTTCCGCAAAATCCTGGAAGGCTTCGTCTACGTCCGGTCCCGGCCGGGTCTGGCCTGGGTTTTCTACCTGGCGGTCGTATCGATCCTGGGGGCGCCATTCCACACCATCCTGCCGGCGGTCGCGAGGGACGGACTGGGCCTGGGCGCGGGTGGATTTGGCCTGATCGTGGCAAGTCAGGGCATCGGCAGCTTGATCGGCACGCTGGTGCTGCTCACGCGCGGCCAGATTGCGCGCAAGGGCCTGGCGATGCTAAGCGGCGGATTGATCTGGGCTGTCGGCATGTTCGCGATTGGCGCCTCGCAGGAGCTCTGGCAGGCGATCCTGGCCGCAGCCCTGATGGGCTTTTCTCCCCCGCTCTGGATGAATTCGGTGCAGACGGTGGTCATTACGGCGGTTCCCGCCCGGATGCGGGCCAGGATGGCCGGCCTGTTCGCCCTCTGCTTTCAAATGGTCCCGGTCGGTTACCTGCTCGGGGGATTTCTGGCTGACGCCGTCGGGCCGGGGCGCGCGATGCTCTTGCTGGGGATCGGCGCGGTTCTCGCCCATATTCCGCCTCTTTTCTCGCGCCAGTTCCGCGAAATCGGTTGATTCGGTTCCGGGGAAGGCCGCCGCCGCGGCGGCCGACCTAATCCGCTGGCATCGCGCGCGCCGGCGGGCAGATGCTGCCAATCGCGCAGGATTTGACTGCGGCGAGAATCCGGATGCGAATGTCCGGCAAAGGCCGATGCGCGGCGGGGTTCGCCAGCTCAGGTCTACGAGCGCCAAAGGATGCCCATGAAGGCCCTCACATTGAACGGCCCGCTCGACCTGGGGCTGATCGACCGCCCCGATCCCGGATCCCCGGGGCCAGGCCAGGTTCGGGTTGGGGTCAAAGCGGTCGGAATTTGCGGCAGCGACATCCACTACTACGAGCACGGCCGGATCGGGGACTTCATCGTCAAGGATCCGATGATCCTCGGGCACGAGGCGGCAGGAGTCGTCGAAGCGGTCGGCGAAGGCGTGCGGGCATTGGCGCCGGGAGACCTGGTCGCCATGGAGCCCGGCGTGCCCTGCGGGGCCTGTCGCGAATGTCGGACCGGCCGCTACAACCTCTGCAGGAGCGTCCGCTTCTGGGCGACCCCGCCACACGACGGTGTTTTGGCCGATTTCGTCCTGCATCCGGCGGCGATGACTTACAAGCTGCCGGCCGGCATGACTCTGGACGAAGGCGCGCTCATGGAGCCGCTCGCGGTAGGGGTGCACTCCTGCAAGCGCGGCCGGGTCGGCCCGGGAAGCGTCGTAGCCGTGAACGGGGCCGGTCCGATCGGGTGCGTCACCCTCATGGCCGCCCTAGCCTTTGGGGCCTCGCAGGTGGCGGTTGCGGACGTGGTCCCCGAGCGCCTCGATCGCGCCCTTGAGCTCGGCGCGGAGGTGGCGGTCGACGCCAGGGCCGAGTCGCTGGCCGCGGCCGTCGCCTCGCTCACCGACGGCCGCGGCGCCGATGTCGGAATCGAATGTTCCGGCCATCCCGACGGCCCGCAGACCCTGGTCGACGCCGCCGCTCCCGGCGGGCGCGTCGTGCTGGTGGGGATGGGGCCGCAGCCGACCAGGCTGGACATCGTTTCGGCGATGGTCAAGGAGGTCGATCTGGCCACGGTCTTCCGCTACGCCCACAACTACCCGGCCGCGATCGACCTGACCGCCAGCGGCCGGACCCCGGTGCTGGAGCTGATAACCGACCGTTTTTCGCTCAACGAGGGGGTGGCGGCGTTCGAATACGCCTGCGCCGGCCGGCCGGGTACCTGCAAGGTCATGATCGACGTCTGACCGTCCCCCGGCGAGGTCTCTGGACAGGAGCTCCAGGCCGCCGCCGGCCTTACCCGATCAGGGAGATTTGACCGCCGAACGCGGCTGACCGCGCGGGGCGATAACGCCGCCGGGTCCCGGCCCGTTCTCAATTCAGCCGGCCCGCAATACGCCGATCGGGCCGGCGTCCCAATTACCTCTGCGTTCCCGATGCGGCGCCGCCGAATCCGACTGTTCCATGGTCGCCCTAGACGTCCTCCGTCAACCCGGCTTCACGCTTCTTTGGATCGCGTGCGGCATCTATCACTCCGGCTACTTCGTCCGCAGCACCATCCAGGGCTGGCTGGCGCTGCAGTTGACCAATTCCTCGACCTGGGTTGGCCTGATCAACGGACTGCCGGTGGTGGTGACCGCGCCACTTTCACTGCTGGCCGGCGGGGCCCTGGATCGCGGCGATGCCCGGCTGTGGTTGATGCGGGCCCGGTTGGCCACCGCGCTGCTGTGTTTTTTGACCGCCTACCTGGTCACGACCGGATTCATCGATCCGCTGCAGCTGCTGGCGATTTCGGCGGCATTGAACGCGGTCTACTACCTGGCTTTTCCGGCCAACCAGGCCTACCTGCTGGCGCTGGCCGGCCCGGAGCGACTGCTGACCGCCAATACGCTGGTGAACGGCCTGGGGTTCGGGTTCAACTTCATCGCCCCGTCGCTGGCCGGGTACGTCGCCGCCCGAATCGGCATCGATTCGGTCTACGCCGCGCTGGCGCTGGCCCACCTGGTGGCGGTGCTGGCCCTGGCGCGCATCCCGGCGCGGGCGACCGCTGCGGGCCGTTCTCCGACAAGCGCGTTCGCCGGGATCGTCGCCGGGATCGTCGCGGTTGGGTCCCGCCCGGGTCTTGCCTGGGTTCTGTACCTGGCGGCGCTCTCGGTCTCGGGAGCCCCGTTCCAGGCGGTCCTGCCGGCGATGGCCCGCGACGGGCTTGGGCTGGACGCGGCCGGCTTCGGGTTTATCGCCGGCAGCCAGGGAGCCTCAAGTCTGGTGGCCACCTTCGTTCTGCTGGCACGCGGGCAGATCCGACGCAAAGGGCTGGCGATGCTCTCCGGCGGGGTGATGTGGTCGGCCGGCATGATCCTGGTCGGCAGCTCACAGGAACTCTGGCAGGCGATGCTGGCCGCCGCGCTGATGGGGCTCGCCCCGCCGCTGTGGGTCAATTCGGTCCAGACCCTGATGATGACCGCGGTCCCTGGATCGCTGCGGGCGCGGGTGGCGACCCTGTTCACGCTGGCGTTCCAGATGGTCCCGGCCGGGTACCTGCTCGGGGGGTTCCTGGCAGACTCCATCGGACCGGGCTCGACGTTGCAGCTGCTGGGTTCCATCGGGGCGCTGGCCCACCTGCCGCCGCTGCTGTCGCGCCGGTTCCGCAACATCGGATAAGCCGGTTGGCTAGGCGGTTTGGGTCAGACCTGCACCAGCCGCAGCCGCGCCCCGGCCGCCGCGGCCGGAACAACGCCCGCCGTCCGCCCGTCCCCGTCGGCCATTCCCGCAGATCCGAACGCGGCCAGGCTGGCGGCCAGGTCCGGAGTTTTCAGGCCGAGTTCGAACGGCCCCTCGCCGTGTTCGTCCAGGAAATCGGCCAGCTCGCCCGGCCCGTCCGGCGAGACCAGGTCCAGATGGGCGTTCGCAAGCTGGACGCGCCGCCGATTCCGATCGTTCGGAGCGGCCACCGAGATCCCGGGCAGGCGGCGCCACGCCGCGGCGGCGGCGTGGGCATCCCGGACCGCCAGCACCAGATGGGCGACTCCGCACACCGAATTGGCGTGCGCGGTCGGATCGGGCGGTTCCCGGTAGCGTTCGGCGACCGATTGGTCGTGCTGAATAAGGAAGCACTCGCTGCCCGGAAGGGCCCGGCCCAGGTCGGCGCTCCGCCAGGTGTAGCCCTGACCGCCACTGGCGCCCCGCCGCCCGGGCACCGGCTCACCGACCGCCAACCCGCGCGATTGAACCGCGGCCAGGGTCCCGGACAGGTCGCCGGTCCCCAGCGCGAACATGTACAGACCTTCGCGCGATTCCAGGAACCTTCCCATGCTGGGCCGAAAGGGGGTCGCGGACGGGTCGCGGACGGCGATGAGCTCCAGGTATTCGGGGCCAAATACCATCAGCCGGTTGTGGGTCCCGTGTCCGGGATGGCGGCCCTCCGGCGTCACCTTGAACCCCAGCCGCGCATACGCGTTCGCGGCCGCGGCCAGATTGGGCACCGCGATCAGCACGTGATCCAGGTACAGGTCAGCCGCCATTGCCGGATCCGGAGCGCCGCCGAGCCGGCGGTTCAGACCCGGTGGCGCGGCAGCCAGATCGCCATCTGCGAGGGGTGCTGGCGGTTGTCCCAGGCAAAGTAGGGGATGGCCTTCAGGTCCAACTTTTCCGCCGGCGGCGGGCCGGCATCGGCCGGGGCGTACAGGGGGCGCTGCCCGTTGGGCGCCCGCAGGCCCGGCGCGCGCAGGGTCACCATCCCGCCGAGCAGGTCGGGTTCGGGAACGACTGCCACGTCGTCAGCGGAAATCTCGGGCGGGACCCGCAGTCGCCGGAAGTCCTCGCCGGGGAGGTCGGGCTCCTCGACCGCGTACACCAGCGGACCGCGTTTTAGGGCCACGCAGTCACGGGCCTCGGCCACCGCCCGGTCGGCGCTGATAAGTTCGGCCGGCATCGGCAGATCCAGCACGATCCGGTCGCCGCTCGACCAGCGCCGGCGAATCTCCAGGTAGCTGCCCGGGGTCCCCGAATATTCCTCGCCGGCGCACTCGGCGCGCACCCGGCGGGCCCAGCCGGGGATCCGCAGATGGATCGAATATTCGCCTTCCGGGCACTGCTCCAGCTGCAGCTCGATCCGCCCGTCCCAGGGGTAATTGGTTTCCTGGTTGAGCCGCAGGCGCCCGCCGCCGGTCTCAAGGTCCAGGCGGTTGCGGCCGTAGAGGTGGACCCAGAGCCGGCCCGGGGACTGCGAATAGAAATAGGCCGGCAGCTGGGCGATGCTGCGGGTCAGGTTGGGCGGGCAGCAGGCCACCCGGTACATGTGGCGGTAGCGGGGTCGGTCGACCCAGAACCATTCCTGGCGGGTCGGACCGTCCAGCCAGCTGTGGTAGTACTCGTAGTCGTGGTTGGCGGGCGAGAGCTTGGGCCGCCAGGGGTCAAAGTAGCCGCGCCCGCTGGACTGGAGCGGGTTGTCGTAGAAGAAGCGGTCGCCGTCGAGGTTGACGCCGCAGAGGATCGAGTTGTGCCAGCAGAGTTCCATCAGGTCGGCGAATCGGGCCTCCCCGCTCACCTGCAGTGCCCGCAGGCTCCACATGGCCGACCCGATCGCCGCGCAGGTTTCGGCGTAGGCATGCTCGTGCGGGAGCTCGTAGTCGTGACCCATGGCCTCGCCCACCCGGCGTCCGCCCAGCGCCCCGGTTACGTACATCTTGCGGGCTACCATGTCTCCCCAGAGGCGTTCGGACGCCTCCCAGTACTCGGTCCGTCCGGTCTCGGCGAAGGCGTCAACGATCCCGCAGGCCAGAAAGGTTATGTGCACCGAGTGCCCGGAGATTTCCTCCATCTCCAGGGCTCCGACGTGCTCGATGAAATGACAGGCCAGCTCCAGGTAGCGCGCCTCGCCGGTGACCCGGTACAGCTCGACAAGGGCCATTTCGACGACCGGATGCGAAGGCTGCATCTGGGAGCCGCCCGGCAGGAACACGGCGCACATGTGATCGGCGACTCGCCGGGCGATTGACAGATAGCGCTCGCCGCCGGTGTTGCGGTAGTGGGCGATCGCGCCCTGGATCAGGTGCCCTGACGCATAGAGCTCGTTGAGGCCGCCGTCCTGCCAGCGTCCCGCGGTCAGGTTGGGCGGGGCCAGGTTCACGTGCAGGTAGCCGTCGAAGTCCTGCACCGGCTCGATTACATCGAGGGCCTGGCGGATCCAGCCGGCGGTGTTTTCATCGTGCGGATGGGACAGCGAACAGGAGGCCGCCTCCATCCAGCGGTGCAGGTTGGCCTCACGGGCCCGGTTCGAACCCGACGGCCGGCCGTCGGGGCGGTAGCCGGGGTCGGCGGCGCGGCGGAATTTGCCGAACAGGTCCTCGCGCACGTGCTCGAAAACGTGCGGGATCGTCACTTCCCAGTTGGTCTTGAAGACCCGCCCCCAGAAACCCCCTTCGAGCGAGACCGCCCCGATCGGCACCGGCGTCATCCGGGCGCCCGGCGAGGCCTGGTAGTCGATCAGGTACTGCCCGTTGCCGGCCATCGCTCGCCTCCCGCAGTTGGGCGCAGATATCCCAGGGGCCCGGCCCGATTATGCGGACGGCGGGCGCGCCTGCCCACCACGGCACAATTTGGCAGCCGTCGCAACCCCAAACCCTGCAAGAGATCAGAACTGCCCATGCCGTCCGCCCGTCCAAATATCGTTTTGATCCTGGCCGATGACATGGGCTATTCCGATA
>CAYXKQ010000050.1:6040-10820 GCA_964465715.1 uncultured Chloroflexota bacterium | reverse complement strand
GTCTGCAGGGAATTCGACATCCCGGTCGCCCAGGCGGCGGTCGCGTTTTCGACCGACTCGGGCCTGGTCGATACCACCTGCTTTGGCGCCCGTACGGTCGACGAGGTCAGGTCGGCGGTCCAGGCTCTGGAGCGGGGATTGCCAGTGGGGTTCCTGGCCGCTCTAGAAGAAGCGGTGCCGCCGAATTTCGACGACGACGTCGAGGCATGGCGCGATGACCTGCCGGTCCAAGAGTAGGACCCGCGCCGATTGAGGGCGGCGCCGGCGGATAGGGCAGCCGACGCATCGGTCCGGTTCATTCACGCGGCCGACCTGCACATGCAGTCGCCGTTTGTGGGCTTGAGCGCGACGCTGCCCGGCCACGTGGCAGACGAATTGGTCAAAGCTCCCTACCGGGCCTGGGACAACATCGTCGACCTGGCGATCGCCGAATCGGTAAATGCGGTCCTGGTGGCCGGCGACGTTTACGACGACGCCGATCGCAGTCTGCGCGCCCAACGCCACTTCGTCGCCGGTCTGGCGCGCCTGCATGAATCCGGTATCGCCTCGTTCGTGATCTGCGGCAACCACGATCCTTTGGACGGTTGGGACGCCGGGCTCACATTCCCGGAAAGCTGCCACCGGTTCGGAGCGGAGGTATCGCGCGTCCCGCTGGTGCCCGCAGAACCCGATCTGGCCAGCGTCTACGGGGCTTCGTTCGCCGCAGCCAGTTGCCCCCAGAACCTGGTCCGGCAGGTGCCGCAAATTCCCGCCGGCGAACTGGCGGTCGGCCTCATGCACTGCGCCGTGGACGAGGACCCCGAGCAGGCCGCCTACGCCCCCTGCACGGAGTCCGACCTGCGCCGATCAGGAATCGCCTATTGGGCGCTGGGCCACGTGCACCGCCGCCGGGTGGTGCTCGAGAAGGACCCGCTGGCGATTTACGCGGGGTGTCCCCAGGGGCTTCGCTGGAGCCAGACCGGACCCAAGGGCGTATACGTTGTGGAAATCGACCGGGCGGGCCGGCCGCGGGCCGCGTTCAGCACCACCGATCACGTCCGGCTGGAGGTGCTTGAGGTGGATATTGCCCAAGCCGAGAGCGCCTCGCAGCTGCTGGACGCAATCTCGAACGCACTGCAGGCCGCCGCGCTCACCGCGGAAGGACGACCGTTGATCTGCCGGGTGGTGCTGGGCGGGCGCGGCCCGCTCGATAGTCAGCTGCGCCGATCCGACATCCTGGGCGACGCCCTCGAGGAAATGCGCGACCAGTTCCGCGCCGACCCGCTGGTCTGGTGCGACCGGATTGATGTGGCAACCGCCGGCCAATTCGACCGCGCCGCGCGTCTGGCCGGCACCGATTTTGTTTCCGACCTGCTTCGGCTCTGCGACGAATACGCGCAGGGGCAAATCGATCTACCGGATTTCGAAGCCACCCTCAAATCGCTTTACGAGCACCGGTCCTACCGACGTTATCTCGACGCGTCCGCACCGCTGGGCGCTTCCCTGGCGGAACTGGTCAATGCGGCCGAAAACCTTGCGCTTGATCACCTCGAAGGCTGACTTCGGTGCGAATTGACCGGATCCAGATCGAGGGATTCGGATTGTTTCGCGACCTGGAAATCGGCCCCCTTGAAAAGCGCGTTTCGGTTTTCCTGGGGTCGAACGAGGCGGGCAAGAGCACGCTGCTGCAGTTCATCCGGACAGTATTCTTCGGATTCCCCGGCCGGTTGAACGCCCAGTGGTACCCGCCGCTGCAAGGCGGGCGGCACGGTGGCCGAATGAGCGTCCTCAATGAGCGTGGCGATCGATTTGAGATTTCCAGGTTCAGCGGCCGCGGAATCGGTCCGGTCGAAGTCCGCGATGAGTCCGGCCGGGTGCAGGGCGAACCGTTTCTCGGCGACCTGCTCGGCGGCCATGGCCGCGACGTTTTCACCAATCTCTTCGCTTTCACCCTCACCGAGTTGCAGACTGCGGCGGTGCTCGAAAACGAGGACGTGAACCGGCAGATCTACAGCGCCGGCGTCGGCGAACGCAACCTCCCCGAGGCCACCAAGAAGCTGGAGCAGGCGCGGCGGGAGTTGTTTCTGCCGGGCGGCAGCAAGCATCGGTTGGCGGCGATTCGCCGGCAGATCCTCGAGCTGGACGAACGGCTGCGCGAGACCGAGGGTCAATCCCGCCGGCACGGCCAGATCGTGGCCGCCCTGGACGAGTTGGCCGCGGAAAAGGAAACCCTGCGCGGGCGCATGAGCGCTAAGACGGCGCAGATCGAACGAGCCCGGCGCCTGACTTTGGCGCGGGATGATTTTGATGAGCTCGAAACGGCCCGTCAGCAGCTGCGGCAGCTGCCGGCGATCGAGTCTTTCCCCGAATCCGGGATCGCCCGGCTGGATTCGGCCCTGGACCGGCTGGATTCGGCCAGTGAGGAACGCGAACGGGCCCAACGGGCGCTGGAGCGGGCCCGCCGCGCTCTGCCCGTGCTGCCGAACGGCCAGCCCATCAACGTCGACGAGGCCGCCGTGCGGGCGCTGGTGGCGGGCCGGTCGGGATTCGACAGCTCGGCCCGCTCATTGCCGCAACGCGAAGCCGAACTGATCCGCAATCAGGACGCGTTTGATTCGGCGACCGCCGAACTGGGCGCGGACTGGTCGGCCGACAAGCTGAAGTCGTTCGCCGTGACCGTGGAAACACGCTCGCAAATCGCCGATTTCGGACTGCGGCTGGCGCGGGCCGAAAGCCATCTGGCGGACGAGCGCGCCGCCCGCCGCCAGATGTCGGCCCAGCTCGACGCGGCGCGTCGCTATCAGGCCCTGGTCAGGTCCCGATCCGCCGGTTCGGTAGGCAGCACGAAATTGGCGGCGGGGGCGTTGGCGGCAATCGCGATCGCAATTGCCGTGGCCCTGACCGGGGTGCTCCTGGTAACCGGCGGGTCCCCGGTCATCGCGCTCGGCGCCATGGTGTGCTTCGGAGCCGCGCTGATCGGAACGGCGTTTTACTTTTCGCGGGGCGTATCGCGGTCACACGAGGCAAACGCGGAGGTCGATCGCCTCGAAGCGGCGCTGCAAGCGGGCGCGGCCCGCGAACGCCAGGCCGAATCGGCAAATGAGCGGGAGCATGCGGCCTGGCGCGCTTGGCTGGGGGCGGCGGGCCTGCACCCTTCGTTCTCGCCCGATCAGTTGCGCGAGTTGCGGGCCCTGGCCGCGGGTGCCCGCGCGACCCTTGGAAACGTGGAAGCGACCCGGCAGCGCATCCGCGCCATCCGGCGCGACATTGACTCCTACGCAGCTACCGTCAAGGGACTAGCCAACCAGGCCGGAATGCCCTGTCAATCGGAGGATCCCGCCAGCGTCGCGGCGGCGGCGGACGACTTAATCGACCTGGTCGACAGGACGCGGTCCTCGCAGAGCGCTTTCGATGATGCCGGCCGGGGCCTGGACGACCGCGAGCAGGGTCTGGCAAGGCGCAAGAATGAAATGGCAGACCTGCTGGCGACCGGAGGTGCCGAGGACGCCGAGCAGTTCCGCCAGCGGGCCCGGGCTTGGGACGAGCGGCGATCGCTTGAGTCCCAGGCGCAAGCGGCGCTGGCCCGGCTCGAACGCCATTGCGCCGCCGGCCAGTCGGTCGACGAGTTGTGCGCCGATCTGGCCGATCTCGACCCGGATGCTTCAGCCAGTGCCACTCAAGCACAGAACGAACTTGAAGACCTGAACGTCGAATTGCAGTCCAATTCGCGCCGCGAGGGCGAGCTACTGACCGAACTTCGCCTGCTCGAATCGGACGAAGAATCCGACCGTCTGCTGCAGCAGCGCGACGTGCTGCTGGGTCAGCTCGCCCAGGCCGCCCACGATTGGACCGTGGTCACGTTGGCCGAACACCTGCTCGCCGAAGCACGGCGACGCTACGAAAGCGAGCGCAAACCGGCCATCATCCGGACCGCGCAGCAGGTTTTTGCAAATCTGACCGGCGGACGGTACCGCCAGGTCGTGGCCCCGCTGGGTTCGGACACGATCGAAGTCGTTGAGGAGGGGAGGGGTAGAAAACTACCCGACAACCTGAGCCGGGGCACGCGCGAACAGCTGTTCCTGGCGCTCAGGTTCGGGCTCATCCGTGAAATGAACCAGCAAACCCCCCGTCTGCCGGTGGCGGTAGATGAGGTCCTTGTAAATTTCGATCCCGGACGCGCCATGCGGGCGGCCATCGAGCTGGTCAAGCTGGCGCGGACCAACCAATTGCTGGTGTTTACATGTCACCCGCCCACGGTGGAGATCTTCACCGAAGCCGCCCGAGAGCTCGGCGAGCCGCAGCCGGCCGTGATCGAGTTGGGCCAGATTGCGACCCACGCGCAGACGATCTAGATTGAAGGTGGTGGGCGACAACCGGCTTGGGCGGAAGCCGGGCACGGTGTCCGAAACCGGATTCACAAGTTTTCGCCGACCCGCGGTTTGGCGTCCGATGTGATGGCTGGATGCCGACAGCGGCGTTAATCCTGGTGTTGCTATCCGGGGTGGCGCACGTTGGATGGAATTTCCTGATGACGCGGGCCGGCGACCACGAGGCATTCGTGTGGTGGATGCAGGTGGTGATGGCAGTGCTGTTTGCGCCGCTGGCGTTGGTGCTTTTCGTGGCCGACCCGGTCTCGCCGCAAGGCTGGCTCTTCGTGCTAGGGACCAGCCTGATTCACACCTTCTATTTCCTTTTCCTGGCGCGCGGCTACGCCAGCGGCGAACTATCCCAGGTCTATCCGATCGCCCGCGGCACCGGTCCGGCGCTTGTCCCGATCCTGGGCGTGCTGCTGCTGGGCGAG
>CAYXKQ010000050.1:0-5940 GCA_964465715.1 uncultured Chloroflexota bacterium | reverse complement strand
CCGCGGCACCGGTCCGGCGCTTGTCCCGATCCTGGGCGTGCTGCTGCTGGGCGAGAGGGTGACGACGCCGGCGGTTGCGGGCATTGCCGCGATAGTGGCGGGGGTGTTGTTCGTCTACTGGACCGGCCGCATGGCCCAGCTGTTCTCGCGCCCGCTGCAGTTCCTGAATGAACCCGGCACCCGCTACGCGATCGCCACCGGGCTCTGCATCGCCGCCTACTCGATCTGGGACAAGGTCGCGGTGGGTTTCGTGGCTCCGTTTCTTTACATGCACCTGATGTCGCTGGGGACCGCGATCCTGCTCGCTCCCTACATCATTCGCTCACGCGGTCTGCCCACCCTGCGTTCGGCCTGGCGGGCCGCCGCGCGCCCGATCATCGCCGCGGCGGTGCTTACCTTCCTGGCCTACGGGCTGGTCCTCTCGGCCCTGCAGCTGGCCCAGGTGAGTTACGTCTGGCCGGCCCGCGAGATCGGCATCGTGATCGCGGTACTGCTGGGGAGCCTGGTGCTCAAGGAACCTTCCGGGCGCGGGCGCCTGCTGGGATCCTGCCTGATAGTCCTTGGGATCGGGGCGATTGCGGTCGCACCCTAGCCCCAACACTCAACCCGGCACCGGTCCGGACTCTTTTCCTTGGCGCTCGGGCAGCAGATTCAACATCTGGACCATCGCCCTCCGGATGTCCTCGGTCCGCCAGGCGATCGGAACACCATCGCCGAGCAGCCAGAGTTGCAACTGGTCGTCATAGTGCGGTGAGGCGGGATTGCCGGACTGACCGCCCGGCAGGCAATAGCGCGAATTGCCCCACTCGCCGGCGTCGATGACAATCCGCAGCGACGGATATACCAGCGGCTCGGCGAGCGGATCGTCCGGCGGCGAGAGCGCCTGCGAAATCGTGTTCCCATCACCCCCGACCTCATATGGCCCGCGGTTGAAGATCGCCCCCAGCACTGGTCCGGCGCCGGCCGGGTGCCGCAGCATCAGCGGCCGTACCCGGCCCCAACCCCAGGCGGCGGGATTCTCGCCGGCGCGGCGGCGAAGCGTACGCACCGATTCGGTCAGCGCGCCGGCGATTGCCATATCCCACCCTTCGGCGAACCAGCCGTCGGGTTGTTCGTTGAGCAGCCGCGCGGTGTGTCCGTCACGCCGGGCGACCAGCAGCGAATATGGCGCGAACCCGGCATCGGACCGCCCCAGCGCCCGGGTCCAGGCCCTGGGGGCCCGCGCCCGCGTGATCGACATCGCCATCGTCCCGCAAAAGACCGCGAATACGCTCCCGGCCGCAGACACCGCATCCATGCGGCCATCCCAGGTCCGGAGCAGCTCCTGCGCCTCCCGTGCGTCAGGATCGGCGGCAGCGGCCCCCAGCACCGCGTCCCGCATTTCCGCCCACGACTCGGACCCGACATCCTGCTGCAACCGCATCGTATCGCCGATGCTCCAATCGTCCCGCTCGTCCAGGGCCGCCAGAATCCGCCGTGCCCGGTATCCATCCACGAAATCGGCCCCCAGCCATGGACCCCCATCGCGCACTGGGCTGTTGTTGGCGGTGGCGATCACGCCGCCTTCGGGATCGCTGGTAGAGGGAAGTTCGGCGTGCGGCAGCGGCTCCGACTCCCAGCCGGCACCCTCTAGCCAACCCGGTTGCGGCACGGTCCCGAATCCGCCGCGACGGAGCGGCACTTCGCCCATCATCTGCCAGCCGATGTGCCCGGCGCTGTCGGCGTAGACCATGCTCAGCGTGGAGAGCGGCCAGTCGGCGCAGGCGGCGCGGAACTGGTCGAACGTGCGTGCATTGTGGAGGCCAAGCATGCCCCGGACCGGCAGCGGATCGAGCCAGATGGCCCGCAGCGAGAGCGCCTGGCCGTCCGGGCCCCGGGCCACAATCGGTCCCCGCGGGGTCTCGAGCACCCGTTCGATCACGTCCGGAGCCCCTTTGATGCAGATGGTCTCCCGCCGCTCGTCGCAGGCGACGAATCGATCCCCCTCGCGCACGCTCTTGCCGTCCGGGGAGAGCTGCTCGATGAACAAGTCGGTGGTGTCGGCCAGGGTGGCGGTAACCCCCCAGGCGCAGTGGCCGTTGTGCCCGGCCGGAAAAGCCGGGCCGCCGACGTAGGTGGCCCCGGCGGCGGACCAGTCCGGGGTGCGCACCTGGGCCAGGTACCAGTGCGGCGGTAGCATCGGCCGCAGGTGCGGATCGTTGGCCAGCAGCGGACGCGCGCCCGCGGTCCTGGCCGATGCCAGGGCCCAGGCGTTCGATCCGCCCAGGCCGCTGACCACCTCCCGCAGTGCCGCAAGATCCTGGGCCAGCCGATCGACATGCGGGCCCTGCGACGCCCCGGGCGGGATCGCGACCGGGTGTTCGGGGCGATAGGTCGGATCCAGATCAGCCAACGCGGCCGGTCCGTCGGCGCACAGGATTTGGAACCGCGCCAGTTCGATGTCCCAGTTCGAGGCCAGCGCCAGGGCGTGCAGCTTGGCGGCCCCCACCACGTCGGCGGCGGTGTAGGGCGTTGGCCGGCCACGCAGCAGCGCAAATTCATGCGGCCGCCGGCCGATCCCCCTGCCCACACCGGCGTTCACGCCGCGGGCAAACGCCTCGATATTGGCCCTGATTTCGGGTTCGGGCAGCCCGCTCTGCTCATTTGCGGCGGCGGCCAGACCGAGCCGCCGCGAGATTCGGTCCAGCGGAAGCCCGGCGGGGCCGATGAGCTCGGCCAGGGTGCCGCGGTAAACCCGCAGCATCAGTTCCAGCTGGAAGGCCCGGTCCTGGCCCTGGCAGAAGCCGACCCCGAACCAGCCGTCGGCGCCGTTTCCGGCTTCGATGTAGGGAATCCCGAATCGGTCGCGCCGAATCGAGACCGGGCCTTCAATGCCGGATACGCGTAGCTCGCCGCCGGTCTGCGGCAGGCGTTGGCCCAGCAGGAGGCCGAACAGCCCCCGCAGCAGTTTTCTTCCAAGCCGCATCCGCGAACCTAACTCTGCCAGGACCTTCAACGTCCACCGGCGATGCAGCCGATGCCCCCGCCCCAAAATAGCGCCACCGCGCAATAACAGACGGGTCGATCAAGCCAGTTCCACCAGCAGGACCACCCCGAGCACCGCCAGCGCCACCCCCAGCGCCTGGCGGCGATTGGGCCGCTCGCCCAGAAACACTGCCGCCAGCAGGAGCATGAATATGGGGGCGAGCGCGGAAAGCACGGCGGCCCGCGCGGCGCCGATCTCCTGGATGGCATAAAAGAACAGCAACGCCCCGCAACCCAGGGCGATGAGTCCGGCGAGTATTCCGCGCAGCGATTGCCGCACGGTCGGCCTGATACTGCCGTCGCCGGGGGTTTCGCGGACCAGCAGGGCTGCTCCGGCAATCGCCAGGGCGGCCGGCATACGGAATGCGTTTGCCGCCAGGGGGTGCCCGTCACCGATCCCGATCCGGATGAGCACCACGTCCAGGCCCCAGATCGCGGCCACGACGCTGGCCATAGCCACGCCCACCCAGAACTGGCGCGTACCGTATTCGGCAACGCCCTGTCCGGCGCCGCCGCGCACGTTGACCAGAGTTGCCCCGCAGAACGTGAGCAAGGCCGCCCAGATCAGCGCCGGGTTGACCAATTCACCCAGCAGCAGCCAGCCCCAGAAGACCGCCGCCGGCACCGATAGATTGCCCAGCGTGCGGGCCCTGGCCAGCCCGATCAGCCGCATGGCGTGGTGCATCCCGGTATCGATCAAGCCGATCCCGAGTACCGCCGATGCGAAAAGTGCGGCGTAGTTCTGCCAGCCGAAATCACCCAACTCCGGCACCAGCCCCAGCAGCACCAGCAGGGCCGGAAACAGCAGCGCCGGGGCCACGAGTCGCAGCAGGTTGACGCGGAATACGCTCAACCGGTTCAGCAGCGGTCGCGCCAGGACCACCCCGGCGCTCCAGCAGAAAGCGGCCGCGATGGCGGCGGCCTCGTGCACCGGCGGGGACCCCTATCAGGCTATGGCCAGCGCCGGTCTCTCAGAGTTAATCGATCGCCGGAACCGGGAACCGCTGCGCCAGCTCGCGCACCTCGCCGGCGACCGCCGCAAGCTCGATGGGATCATCGGCGGCGGCGGCGACCCGGGCGATCCAGCCCCCGATCTGTCGCATCTGGGCCGGTCCCATCCCGCGGGTGGTCAGGGCGGGGGTGCCCAGGCGGATTCCGGAAGCGATATAGGGTTTGCGGGTCTCGCGCGGGACGGTGTTCTTGTTGGTGGTGATCTCGGCCGCCTCCAGCACCCGCTGCATCTTCTTGCCGGAAGGCCCGTCGGTCCCGAAGTCGAGCAGCACGATGTGGTTATCCGTACCCCCGGAAACGACCCTGAGCCCGGCCCCTTGCAGCGATTCGGCCAGGACCGCCGCGTTCTCGACCACCGCCGCGGCATAGCCGGCGAAGTCGGGCCTCAGGGCCTCGCCGAAGGCCACCGCCTTGGCCGCGATCACGTTCATGAACGGCCCGCCCTGAATGCCCGGGAAAACCACCCGGTCGACCTGCTTGGCGTACTCCTGCCGGCAGATCAGCAGGCCCCCGCGCGGACCGCGCAGCGATTTGTGGGTGGAGCTGGTCACGAAGTCGCAGTGCTCGACCGGATTGGGGTGCGCCCCGCCGGCCACCAGGCCGGCGATGTGGGCCATGTCGCACATGTGCAGCGCGCCGACGCCGTCGGCGATTTCGGCGAAACGCTCAAAATCTATGGCGCGCGGGTAGGCGGTCGCGCCGGAGACGATCAGCTTGGGGCGATGCTCGCGCGCCAGCGCCTCGACCTGGTCGTAATCGATCAACTCGGTCTCGGGATCGACGCCGTAGGAGACCACGTTGTAGAAACCGCCCGAGAAGTTCATCGGGTGGCCGTGGGTGAGATGGCCGCCATGGGCCAGCGATAGGCCCATCAGGGTGTCACCGGGCTCCAGCATCGCCATGTAGACGGCCATGTTCGGCGCCGACCCTGAATGCGGCTGGACATTTACGTGCTCTCCGCCGAACAGCTCCAGTGCGCGCTCGCGCGCCAGGTGCTCGATCACGTCGACGTTTTCGCAGCCGCCGTAGTAGCGCCGGCCCGGATACCCTTCGGCGTACTTGTTGGTAAAAACCGTGCCCAGGGCCTCGATCACCGCCCGCGACGCGTAGTTTTCGGAAGCGATCAGCTCCAGCCCATTGACCTGACGGCGCTCTTCCGACCGCAGCGCGGCATTGACTTCGGAGTCGACCTGTTCAAGTCCCAAGTCGGTGGTCGTCGCAGCGGGGATCATCAAGGCTTCGTCCGGCCGGTCAGTCAAATCCGACCAATGTTATTGCTCCCGCCAATGCACCGCCGGATGGTCGCGCAATCGGGTACCCGCCACCCAGAAATTTCGGCCTTCCGATCCGCCCGGGTCGGCTTCAACGGGCTCCGGACCAAGGGCGATTCCGGGCCCGCGGGCGGGTCAGAAACGGGTGACTCACCGGGCCGTTTGCGCCCAATCTGGCGCGCCCCGGGGCGGGGACTCCTGTTCAATGGCATTGGCGAGCTGAAGGACCCCGAAGTCGTCCCGGGGGCGACCGACGATCTGAAGGCCCACCGGCAGCCCTTCGGGAGTCGTCCCCGCCGGAACCGAGATCGCTGGACTCCCCAGCAGCGAAACCCAGGCACAGGACGCCATCCACTGGGTGTATGACTGCATGTGAACGCCGGCAATTTCGGTGGGGTACTGGCGGCACCTGGCTGACCGGCAAGACCAAAAAACGGTAGCGGTCGAAGAACCCGCGCATGCGGCCAAGCAGCGCAGTCCAGCAGCGGGTCGCCTCGGCCAGCGCCGGCGCATCCAGCGCCCGGCCCTGTTCGATGTTCCAGATCACCGTGTCCTTCATGGCTTCCCGATGGCGATCGAGCAGCGGACCCCAGTTGAGCTCGAAGTACCAGGCCCGCCAGCGGTCGAATGCGAT
>CAYXKQ010000049.1:0-10941 GCA_964465715.1 uncultured Chloroflexota bacterium | reverse complement strand
GGAAACCGGGCAGCGCTGACCCGGAAGGAGCCTCCCCGGGTCAGCATGCGCGGCCGGGCCGGCCTCGGGCGCTTGGAATCCGGGCCCCGCTTGATTTCGAAAAAAGACTGATTGATTGGACCGGTAGGAACTGCAGATTTGCGCACCATCCAAGCCTCTGAAGCCAAGATTCGGCTTGCCGAGATACTCCGGCGTGGAACAGGGCGATAGATTCGCGATAACCCGCCACCGCAAGACGATCGCCCACCCATTGCCGGTTGCCGATCAGGGCACCGCCGAGCCGGATAGGGCCGTCGACGAATTTCTGCGCGTCCGCGCGACTTGGCCGGCCGCTGAATTGACGCTTGAAGAGATTCTTGAAGCACGGCACGCAGATCATCGCATTTGAGCCGGTTCGTGCTCGATGCATAGATTGCGGTGCGTTGGGCGGACCCCAGGCGCCGGCGATGAAGAGGCTCACTAAATCCTCGATCGTCTGCGCGTGAGCGGCGCCAAAGTGCCGAAACTCAGGCAATTCGAAAATCGCTACGCTCTGCTGGTGGCCGATCGCCGTGGCGCGATCCCTCCTCTGGCGGTGGAAGTGCGAATCCGGGGGCTGTCGGCTTTGCCGATCGTCACCGATCGCGACGCCGCACTGGACCAAGCCATGGCGCTGGCGATCGTGCCCGGGCTCTCCAACCTCGATGCCCTTCATCCGGTATTGGCGGTCCGTGAATCCGTTCCGCTGGCATCGCTGGACCGGCGCTTGAACGCGGCGGCAACGGCGGCCGGCGTGTAATCGCTCTGCTAACCCGAGCCTGCCCTGCCGGTCTTTTCCAGGCACCGCGGTTCAGCCAAAGAGCCGGGATAGAGCGCAGGCAGAGAACCGCGGCACGGAGAGTATTGCCGACGGCCCATCTGATTGACCCCGGGCAGATTCCGGCGGCGGCGGGCTCGGTGCGGTCGGCCGGGAAACTGACTTTCGCAGGGACCGGGAGGCGATGATCCGAGGAACCGGAAGCTGGATTCGATGGGGGTAATCCGATCCGAACCCTAGACGTGCGCCGGCACACGCTGCGCCGAAAACCCGGACAACAGCTATCCGGTAAAGGGATCGAACTGGCCCAACTGGTGGGCGCCCGGTCCGGCCCCTATGACCTGGTTGTCAGCAGCCCGCTGGCACGGGCGGTTGAGACTGCGGCGGCAATGGGGTTCGTGGTGGACGAGACGCGCGAGGGACTGGCCCGGATGCCGCGTGGAGCGCTCGAAGCCTGGCCGCTCCCGTTCGCGTCGGTGTCGAAGCTGGTGGGCGCCGGCGGTCAGGCGGCTGAATTCGCAGCCCGGGTGGCGGGGATCTGGCGCAGCGTTGTCGAATTGCTACCTGACCCCGGGCAGGCATTGATCATCAGCCACGGCGGGATCATCGAACTGGGGGCGGTGGCCGCCTTCCCGGAGGGTCCGCACCGGGACTGGGGCGGGCCGATCGGTTACTGCGAGGGCGTGCGGCTGACCTTTGACGGCCGCTTCCGCGATTGCCAGGTGCTGCGGGTGCCGGACCGGTACCGCCTCATCAACAACTAGAAAGGCCTGACGAAGCCTTTCCTCATTTGCACGCACGACCCGGTATTGCCCCGCCGGTAGGGGCAAAATGACAGTTCGGCGCGAATCACCGCCCCAATGATTGAACCGAATTTCGCGGGAGGAATTGAAACCGATGCGCTTTGCCAACATCGCCGGAGTTGATCGTCCTGTCTCGCGGGTGGTCATGGGCACGGAGGACTATTTCCTGCACCAGTACGACCACCATGCCCGGATCCTGGACGCCTGGATCGCCGGCGGCGGAAACACGCTCGATACGGCCCGCCTCTACGCGACGTATGAAGGCGTGCCCAACTCGGAACTGGTGGTTGGCCGGTGGCTGGCCGAACGCGGCATCCGCGACCAGATCAACATCATCACCAAGGGCGCCCATCCGCGCGGCGGAGATGACTCAGGCCTGGGCTGGGTTAGCAAGGAAGTAATCGATGCCGACGTACTCGCATCTCTCGAAGCCCTGGGAACCGATCACGTAGATATCTGGCTGTTTCACCGTGACAATCCCACCGTTGCGGTCGGCCCAATCATGGATTGCATCAACGCCCACATCGCGGCCGGCCGGATCCGGGCGATCGGGGCGTCGAACTGGACCCTGGACCGCTTCGAGGAAGCCAACCAATACGCGGCCGCGAACGGCCTGCAGGGTTTCTCGCTGCTCTCCAACCACTTCGGTCTGGCCACCCAGCAGGCGCCGCGCTGGCCGGGCTGCGTGAGCCTCCTGCCCGGGCATCGCCAGCGCCTGATCGGGACCGGTCGCCCGAATCTTGCCTGGTCGTCGCAGTGCGGCGGTTTTTTCGCCGGTATCTACGACCCCGCCGACCGTTCCAACGAACCGATGGTGGCGACTTACTACTCGGACGAGAACTTCGCCCGCCTGGGCAGGGCCGGCGAGCTGGCCGCACAACTCGGTGTCTCGCCGATGCAGGTAGCGCTCAGCTACACGCTCAGCCAGGAATTTGACTCGCTGGGAGTGTTCTGGTCGGCCAATCAGCGCGAGCTCGACGAGACCCTGGCGGCGGTGGACCTTGTCCTGTCAGCGGACCAGATCGGCTTCCTGGAAGGACCTGCCTGAAGCCGGCCTGCGTTCAGGCCCGCCGGGCGCCGCCGGTAAGGGCCATCTTGGATGTCAATCCCCCGTCGACGTAGAGAATCTCGCCGCTGATGTAGGCAGCTGCCGGATCGGCCAGAAACGCCGCGGTGCGGCCGATGTCGTCCACGTCGCCCAGCTGGCCGTTGGGGACGGTAGCGGCCATGGTTGCCTTGTCGGCGCCGACGCGGTCGTAGCGCGGAACGTAGATCGCGCCGGGGGCTATGACGTTGGCAGTGATGCCGTGCGGGCCCAGTTCGACCGCCAGGCCGCGCGTGAATTCGTTGATTCCGCCCTTGGTGGCCCCGTAGAGGACCAGGTTCTGGATGTGCTGGACTCCGTGCACCGAGGAGATGTTGATGATGCGGCCGTAACCGCGCTCGATCATCGCCGGCACCGCCGCGCGGCAGGTTACGAACATCGAGCGCAGGTTGATCGAAAAGAGGTCGTCCCAGTCGCGTTCACTGCATTCGACGAACGGTTTTGCCAGGGTGTAGCCGGCGTTGTTGACCAGGACATCGATTCGGCCCCAGCGCTCGACGGCGGCATCGGCCAGCTGGGCCGCGTCCGATGACCCGCGCAGGTCTACTTTGATCGCAACCGCATCGGTCCCGGCTGCGCTAAGTTCGCGCTGGAGCTGCTCGCACCCGGCAAAGCTGTTGTAGGCCGAAAGCACCAGCGAGGCTCCGGCCGCGGCCAGGTGGCGTGCGATCCCGACCCCGATCCCGGTGCCAGCGCCGGTGACTATCGCGGTTTGCCCGTCGAGTGATCCCATTTGGTCCCAGCTTTCTGTGTCGGGAAGCATGTAGCCGGCAACGCCGGATTCAATGACAAGTATTAGCCCGTCGCGGCCAAATATCAGGGGGCGGACTGATGCAAGAATTTGCCCATGCGTCACCAGGACCGCGTCGCGATCGTCACCGGAGCCGCCCAGAACATAGGGCTGGCGACCGCCGAGCGCCTGATCGGCGAGGGTGCGGCGGTGCTACTGGTCGATGTCCAGGAGGAAAAAGGCCTGGCCCAGGCCGAACGCCTGGCCGCCGAGGGCGCCCGGGCGGCTTATCTTGACGCCGACCTGAGCGATCCCGAGGCGCCGGAACGGATCGTCGAAACCGCCCTGGACCGATTCGGCCGGCTCGACATCCTGGTCAACAATGCCGCTCCCATGCGGCCGCTGGTGCGGATCGCCGAAATCGAGGCCGGCGACTGGGACGAGCAGTTCCGGGTGATGATCGTGGCGACCCAGTTGCTGATTCGCCACGCCACCGAACCGCTCTGCCGCCAGGCCGATTCGGCGGTCGTCAACGTGGCCTCAGTGCACGGCCTGATGGCTGCCGCCGACCGAACGATTTACGACACCTGCAAGCACGCCGTCATCGGTCTGACGCGGGTGGCTGCGGTCGACCTGGGTCCGCGCGGGGTGCGCGTGAACGCCCTCTGTCCCGGCCTGATCATCACCGACCGGATGCAGGCTGCGATCGCCGATGAGCCCGGGATCATGGAGACATGGGGGCAGATCTACCCGCTGCGACGCGGCGGGCAGCCGTCGGAAATGGCCTCGGTAATCTCATTCCTGGCCAGCGAGGATGCCTCCTACATGACCGGATCGGTAGTGGTTGCCGACGGCGGGATGACCGCCCAGCTGCAGGAGAACGCGGCCTGGCACATGTTCGAGTGGGCCCGCAACCGCGGCCAGGGTGAGCCGCTCCTGGACCGCCTGATCGACAAAAGCTTCGTCAATCGCGACTAGCTTGCATGTCCGGTGAAAGGTCCGGCCGTCGGTCTGACCCCATTCACCACCGTCCGCAATCCCGGCAAAGCAGGAATTGAAAATGCCCAAGCCCCGCCACCGCCTCCCCTACCGCGTCGGCATGGGGACCGAGCGCGAACCCGGCCGAGATTACGGGCCGCCGGCCGAATCAAAGCCGGCCCGGGTTTACGACGGCCCGGTCGGACTGCGCCACTGGGACCGGGAACGGGCGCACTACGGATATACCCTCTTCTCCAGCGCGTTCGGCAACAGCCAGTACCTGATCGACATGAACGGACGGGTCGTCCACGAGTGGCCGGTGGTCCATTCGCAGTGGGCCGAACTCGATGACGATGGGACCCTTTTCTGGGACAACTATTTCGGCGGGATCTTCGAATCCGACGTGGACGGGAACGTGACCTGGGGCTGGCACGGCCGCACCCACCACGACTTCCACCGCTACCGGGACGGCTCCATCCTGACGCTTTACCAGAAAGACCGCTGGCGGGAAGACATATTCGCCGGCGGGCCGATCCAGGACGACCTGCTGATCAAACTGGACCGCGACACCCGCGTGCACTGGGAATGGTGGCTTTCAGACCATGTCGACGAGCTCTGCGCGCTCAGCGGGCTGGAATTGCCGCAATTGCGCGCCGACTGGGCCCACACCAACACCGTCACCGTGCTGCCCGACACTCCGGTGGGTCGGGCCGACGGGCGGTTCCGGGCCGGCAACTACTTGCTCTCGCACCGCCAGCTAGACATCGTTTCGGTGGTTGATCAGGACTCGCAAGCGATCGTCTGGGCCTGGGGGCTGGGCACCCTGGACGGGCAGCACCAGTCGCAGATGACCCCGGAGGGGAACATCCTGCTGTTTGACAACGGCACCCGCCGCGGATGGTCGAGCGTGCGCGAATTCGATCCACGCAATCCCGACGAGATGATCTGGGAATACTCGAACGGGGCGGAGTTCTTCTCGCCCTTCCGGGCCGGTCAGCAGCGCCTGCCGAACGGGAACACCCTGATCTGCGAGTCCGACTGCGGTCACCTGTTCGAGGTCACCCGGTCGGGCGAGATCGTATGGGACTACTACAGTCCGTTCTTCGGCGGCCAGTACATAAACGTCTACCGCGCCACGCGCTACCCGCCGGACCACGTCGAACCCTGGCTGGAGCCTGAGATCGTGGCCTATTCGCGTCACGGCAAGCGCTGAGCGGCGCGCCCGACCCCCGATCGGACCGCGCGGGCACGTGGTGGGTGTGGCCCGCGGTGCTCTATCTGTCGGCGCGGGCGTACCTGGACCGCGGCTGCTACAGCCACGCGGCCGCGATCGCCTTCCACGCCAGCTTTGCGATCTTTCCGATGCTGCTGGCCTTGGCCGCGCTGCTGGCCACCTTCGATGAAAGCGGTCAGGTCTACCGCCGACTCCTGACCCTTGCCGAGTCCAACCTGGCGCTGGACCTTTCGATCCTGCCCCAGAGCACGGTGTTTTCGCCGTCCGGCACGCCGGCCGCCCTGGCCCTGGCGGCGGCGGCCCTGGTCTGGACGGCGCTGCAGATCGTCAGCGCCGCGCGGCGCGGCCTGGAAGCGGCCTGGCGGGTCCCCAAGCGATCGTTCCTGGCCGACTTCGGAGCCGAGCTGGGCGGATCGCTGGCGATGCTGGCGATCGCCGTGCTGGCCGGCGCCCTCATCTCGCTGCTTGAACTGCCGCGGCTGCTGATCGGCGAGTTATTCGGCCGCGGCGACCTGGTGAGCGTATTCGAGGGCTGGCTCTACCGCGGCCTGGTCGAAATCCTCTCGGTGGCGCTGGCGTTCGCCGCCACCTGGGTGCTTTACCTGATCCTGGCGGGACGCAACTCGAACGCCCGGACCTCGCTGCCGGGGGCGATATTCTTCGCCGCCAGCATCCCGGTCCTAAAGCTCGGTTTCTGGGCCTACTTCGAGCTTTTCGACCAGTTCGAGGTCATCTATGGTTCGATCGCCTCGTTCGTGGCGGTGCTGATGTGGATATTCCTGACTGCCCACGTTTTTCTGCTCGGCGGGGTGATAAGCGAGGTCGTCAGCGGCGGTTCGGCGGCAGCCACCGGGGGGCCCGCGGCGGGCAAATCCTAGAATCTGCTTTGCTTGTCAAAGTTACGATCCCACAGATGTGGATAAGGGGCGGGTAGCAGCATGATCCGGACCAGTTCGCGGGTGCTGGCGGCGGCCGATCCAGGGGCCGCGCTATACAACTTCGTCGGCGGCGAATGGGTCGCGGCCTCGGCGGCCGAGAAGATCTTGGTCGAGAACCCGGCCACCGGCGCCCCGATCGCGGCCGTGCCCGACTCGAACCGCGACGATGTCGACGCCTGCGTGGCGGCCGCGCTGGATGCGTTCTCGCGCTGGCGCAAGGTGCCGCCGGTCGACCGCGCCCAGCACCTCTTCCGGTTCAAGCACCTGCTCGAGGAGGAATTCGAGGAGATCGCCCGGATCGTGACCCTGGAGCACGGCAAGACCCTGGCCGAATCGCGCGGCGAGGTCCGGCGCGCGATCGAGAACGTCGACGTGGCGGTCGGAGTGCCGACTCTGATGCAGGGCCGCAACCTGGAAGACGTCGCCCGCGGGATCGATGAATACGCGGTCCGCCAGCCGCTGGGGGTTTTCGCCGCCATCGCGCCGTTCAATTTCCCGGCAATGGTGCCGTTCTGGTTCGTCCCCTACGCCATCGCAACCGGCAACGCGTTCATCGTCAAGCCCTCCGAGCAGACCCCGCTGTCGCAGGTCTTCCTGGCCGAACTGGCCGATCGCGCCGGGCTGCCGGGCGGAGTGCTCAGCATCCTGCACGGCGGGCGCGGAACCGGCGAGGCGCTGCTCGAACACCCCGACGTCCAGGGAATCTCATTCGTCGGCTCGACGCCGGTGGCGCGCTCGGTCTACCAGTCCGGGACCGCCAATGGCAAGCGGGTGCAGGCCCAGGGCGGGGCCAAGAACTACATCGTCCTCATGCCCGACGCCGAAATGGAGCCCTCGCTCGACAACATCCTGGAATCGGCCTACGGCTGCGCCGGTCAGCGCTGCCTGGCCGGCTCGGTGGTGGTCGCGGTCGGTGACGCCTACGAGAAGGCGCGCCGGCGCCTTACCGAAAAGGCCGAGGCGCTGGTGGTCGGCGACGGGTTCGAGGAGGAGACCGGCATGGGCCCGGTCATTTCGGCCAAGGCCCGCGCCCGCATCCTGGACTACATCGACGCCGGAGTCCGCGAGGGCGCCGAGTTGCTGGTTGATGGCCGCGGCCAGGCGGTGGCCGGCCGCGACGGCGGGCACTTCCTGGGCCCGACCCTGATGGCCGGGGTCAACCCCGACATGGTGGTCGCCAACGACGAGATCTTCGGACCGGTGTTGTGCCTGATGCCGGCCTCGGATCTTGACGAGGCGATCGAGGTGATTGACCGGGTGCCGTTCGGCAACATGGCCTGCATCTTCACCGGTTCGGGCAAGGCGGCGCGCCGGTTCTCGTCCGAGGTCCGCGCCGGCAACATCGGGGTCAACATTGGCGTCGCCGCGCCGATGGCGTTCTTCCACTTCGGTGGCATGAAGGACTCGTTCTTCGGCGATCTGCATGCCCAGGCCGAAGATTCGATACGCTTTTTCACCGAAGACAAGATCGTGGTCTCGCGCTGGTTCTAGGGCGCGGCGGGCAGGTTCCTGCCCGGCTCAATTCGTAGGGAAGGGATCTGGCGATGAAACTGCGCGAAAACGTCTACCTGGTCCACGATGGAAGCGTCGGCGCCCTGATTGATGCCGGCTACGGGTTCGAACCCGAACAGATCGTGGAGAACATCCGCGCCGATGGAATTGACCCGGATTCGGTCGAATTGCTGATCCTTACCCATTGCCACGGCGACCACTCGGGCGGCGGGGCCTGGCTCAAGGAAAACCTAGACCTTCAGGCGATAGTCCCCGCCGGGACCAGGGCTTGGCTGGAGGAAGGCGACGAGGACGCGATCAACCTGACCAGGGCGCGGGCGGCTGGACGTTACCCGCCCGATTACCGGTTCCAGACGTTCGCGGTCGGGCGCGAAGTCGGCGCTGGCGACCGCATCGCCGTGGGGCGACTCGAACTGGAGGTGTTCGAAACTCCGGGGCACGCCAACCCGCACAATGCCTACCTGCTGCGGGATGGATCAGAGACTTTTCTCTTTTCCGGCGACCTGGTGTTTGCCAACGGCGACGTGGTGCTCAACTTCGCCCCCGAAACCTCTCCCTGGCAGCTGGGGAATAGCCTCGGTCAGTTTCGTGATTTCGGGTTGACCGGGTTATTCCCGGGGCATCACGGCATCTCGTTAAAGTACGGCCAACAGCATATCGACGCGGCATTGGCCAAGTTCGACTCTCTGACCGTACCGCGCAACATGATGAGCTAGTATCCTCGCCCGGCAGCGCTCCAATATCTGACCACTAGCCGGGCTTGCCGAAAGCACTTGCCCCCCATAGCTCAGGGGAAAGAGCAGTGGTTTCCTAAACCATGCGCGCAGGTTCGAATCCTGCTGGGGGGACCGCACCGGACGGGGCAAGCAATCCCCGCGGTGAGGCAGCTCTTGGGAATTTAGGTCGCGTTTTACAGGGCGATTTGCGACGGAAATGCAGCCCTCCGTCCGCCATGGGAGGCACGCTCAAGCCGGATTGCTTCCAATGCCGACCTTGCCGGTCGTGCAGGGCGAAAACCGGTCAACTCCTCGAGAGATTCGCCCCCGGCGAAACAACGGCTATGGCGTTGAGTAGGGCCCCTTCGGCCAAACGCTTGTCATAAGTGACGATGGCCTGAAGGTCGGGACCGAGTTCCAGCGCGGAGGCGATGTGGAGGGCGTCCAAACTGCGCAAGTGCGCCGGGCCCAAGCGAGCTGCAAGATCGAACACGCCCGTTCCGAGTTTGAGCAATTGAATCAAGGACAAAACGTCGTGTGCAACATGAACGTGGCGTGGCGTTAATCGGCGAGCAAATCGCAGTAACTCAGTGCGGCTAAGGTAGCTGGCAACCAGCGCTCCAGACCGCCGTTTGCGCCAGGCATGAAGTGCAGGCGACTCTGCCTCCTCAGTTACCCACTTTGCCAACGCCGAAGTGTCGAGATAGTACGCCAATTTAGTAGCGTTCTTCGTCTCTTTGCGCGATGATTATTTCCGACAATTTCGGTCCCTTGATCGGGTCGGGAAAGTCGGCGGAATCCCGTTCGGCCGGAACCAAAATGCCAGCATCGACTAACTCTTGCAGCCGGGAATCCGGAATCGGAGTCAAGCGGGCGACCGGCTTCCCGTGGCTGGTCACGGTGATAATCTCGCCGGCAGCTGCCTTGGCAACGACTGCGGAGGCGTTTTGTTTCAACGCCCTGATGCCGACTTCATTGATGTGCTTCATAGTAGTACATTGTAATTCGCCTAAAAGGGCGCCCGGCCGGATGGGCCGGGAATCGGCGTCAGTCAATCTCTAAACGGCGCTTGCGCATTCGTCAGGCGCCAAAGCGCCGTTACCGATTCGTCACCAATCCGCCCGTGGACAGGCACCGTTTCGACCGACCGGATCGGGCCTAGCGGTTCCGCAGTGCGATCGTGTTCGGCCGGGATTGCGTTCGGCCGCCTCGCGGGTTAGCTGATGTGGATCGGATGCGGGACGGGTTGGTTGAACAAGTACCCTTTGGCGTTGAAGGGCACTTCGTCCGGCTGGCTGTTGCCAGCCGCATCGGTGGCCCGGGTCATGATTGAATGCTCGCCCGGCGTCGCATCCCAGGTGAATTCGAATCGGGCCCAAGAATAATCAGGTTGCAAATCATCGATCTCGGCGTCGAACCAACTGGCCCCGGAATCGTCGCTCCATTGCACGCGCGTTATCGGACCATTGGGGGTTTGGGCAAAGCCGTGCAGGTGAATTTGGCCGACGCCAAGCCGGGCCGGCCAGGGCAGCGCCAGGGCGCTTTTGATCACCTGGGCGTGGACCGGTTCGCCCTGCGCCGGCGAATTGGCCGGAAAGCGGTCGCCGATTAGCACGTAGGAAGTCGTGTTGGTGCGGCCAAAAATCGGTCGGCGCGCAACCTCGATGCGGCCGAGCCACTTCACGCTGGCGGCCCCCACCCAGCCCGGAACCAGGGCCCGCAGCGGGAAGCCGTGGTCGCGCGGCAGGGGCTCCCCGTTCAGCGAATGGGCCAGCAGGGTGTCGGGATGCATCGCCTTGGACATCGGCAGCACATAGCGGAATCCCTGCTCCGGGGATTCCACGTCTAGCCCGATAAGCTGGACGCTGACCGCCCCATCGCTCGCGCCGGCCAGCGAGAGCACTTCGCGCAACGGCGTCCCGACCCATTCGCCATTGCCGATCGCCCCGGTCATCCACTGCGTGCCGGCAGCCTTGCGCCCGTTGACGATATCGAACATTGCGCGGTGGTTGCCGGCGCACTCCAGGTAGGCGGTAAGCTTCCGGTCCGGCAGTTCGCGAATCTGCTCGTAGGTGAGCTCCAAGGGGTTCGTGACTGCGTCGCCCGCCACCTGCAACCGCCAATCGGAG
>CAYXKQ010000048.1:0-10975 GCA_964465715.1 uncultured Chloroflexota bacterium | reverse complement strand
TCCTCGCCGTCGCCAATGACCGCCAGGTCCAGGAAATCGGCCAGCGGCTCGGGGTTGACCAGCGAAGCCCCGCCGCCGATTACGATCGGGTCCTGTTCGCCGCGGTCGGCGGCGCGCAGGGGAATCCCGCCAAGATCCAGCATCTCCAGCATGCCGGTGATGCCGAGCTCGTAGGGCAGCGAAAACCCGACCATGTCGAAAGCCGACAGCGGGCGTCGCGTCTCCAGACCAAAAAGCGGCACCCCCCGCTCGCGCAGCCGGTCTGCCATGTCCGGCCAGGGACAGAAGGCACGGTCGCAGAGCATGTCGTCGCGTTGGTTGACCAGCTCGTAAAGGATCTGGATGCCCAGGTTGGACATCCCGATCTGGTAAACGTCGGGAAAGGCCAGGCAGGCCCTTACCGGCGCCGAATCCCAGTCGCGGTTGCGGCTGTTCCATTCCCCGCCGACGTAATGGACCGGGTTCTGGATCCCATCCAGCAGGGCTTCAACGTTTATCGCCTTGGCAGACATGGCCTTGTTCGTCTGGAATCTCGCTTCCGGGGAAGTGCCGCCGGGTCGACGACCGACGCCCCCGCCAATGCTATTGGGAGACCGCCTTGGCGGCAACCGGCGCTCGATCCCTGGAACGTCCGTCGCCGGGCCCGTTCGCATTGCTGCGCGCCGGCCGGCGCGTCCCCCGCTATAGGGCAATGACGTCTCCGGCCGATTTTGGCTGCCCGGGAGCTCGCGAGCGGACTCAATTGCTTGGCATGGGCAGGGAATAGGTCTGGAAGAATGGGGGTGCTGCGGAGCGCGACCGGTTCATGATGCCGGTCGGGCCGATCACGCGGGTTGCTAACGGAGCGGAAGGTCTACAGGCGATGCGGAGCACGCGGGCAGGGCTGGTGGAGCCCAAACGATTCGAACTCATTGACGTTGAACTGGCCCCGGGCCCCGGCGAGGTTCTGGTGGAGGTTGCGGCCTGTGGGATCTGCAGCTCCGAGATCCCGGTCTACACCGGCGACCGCCCGGTCGACATGCCGGCGTTTCTCGGTCACGAGGGTTCCGGCGTGGTGGCCGCGGTCGGTTCGGGCGTGACCGGCTTCAGCGAGGGCGAAAGGGTCACGGGCGCCATCGGACAGTCGTTTGCCACCCATGCCATCGCCGACCCCGGCATGCTGTTCAAGGTCCCCGACGGCGTCGACATGGCGCACGCGCTCGGCGAGCCGTTGTTCTGCATCGCCAATATCGCGCGGGCCGCCGCGCCCACGTTCGGGGACCACGTCGCGGTGGTTGGCTGCGGACAGATGGGCCTGCTGACGATCGCGGCATTGCAGAACCCGGGCCTGGGATCCCTTATTGCAGTGGATGCGATCCCCGAGCGCCGCCAGCTGGCGCTGGCCGTCGGGGCGACTCACGTGACCATTGAAGACCCGGTCAACGAGGTCATGGACATCAGCGGACGCGGGGCCGACGTGGTGGTTGAGCTGGTGGGCAAGCCGGGCGGCCTCAGGCTGGCCACCGATTTGCTGCGCCGGGGGCAGGGACGCCTGATCATGGGTGGCTATCACCAGCTCGATGATGTTTACCATCTGCGCAACTTTTCCTACCAGGGCCTGGTCGCCCATTCGGCCCATCCTGCCTACTCCCCCGACATGGCCGCCGATTACCGCCGCGCCCTGGCCGCGCTGGCGCGCGGTGTGTTCCCGATGGAGATGGTGGTTACCCACCGTCTGCCGCTGGACGGTATTGCCGAAGGATTCGACATGCTGCGATCGCACGCCCCCGGGTACCTGAAGGGCGTGGTGATTCCCAGCCCCTAGTGCTCGCTGGTTCGGGTCGGCGCGGCCGGTTTCGCGTAATCTTGACGAATTCGGTCAAGAATGGAGGCGGGCGATGTTTGCCATTAATTCACACGCCCGCTACGGCGTGGCGGCATTGGTCGACCTGGCCCAGCACGGGAACCGTGAATACGTCCGGGCCCAGGACATCGCCGAGCGCAAGGGCGTGCCGCCGAGCATCCTGGGGCAGGTGCTCTCCTCGCTGGTCCGTTCCGGGCTGGTGCGTTCGCGGCGCGGCGCCAACGGTGGATACCAGCTGGCGGTCGCCTCGACCGGCCTGACCCTGGACAGGATCCTTTTCGATCTCGGCATGGAACCGCCCGGCAGCGGCTGCATCGGCATTGAGCGGGCCGAGCAGGCGGCGCTGGCGGCCTTGCGCCAGACTAGCCTGGCCGACCTGGCCCTGCAGAGCGCCAGCGACCTGACCGGCTACCAGATCTAATTCAGGTTTTTCGGTCCGGAGGCGCCGGGCCGCGGATGGAATCAGGAGTACGGCTGGACCGTCGGCGTGATCATCATTTCCGGGATGTTTGCGCGCGGGTGCAGGGTGGCCACGAATAGCACCGCCTGGGCAAGATCGTCGGGATGGAGCATCCTGGCCCTCCGTTCGTCGGATGGGGCGTTCGGCCGGCGATCCATGATCGGGGTGTCGACCTCGCCGGGATGGATCAGACAGCAGCGGATTCCGTTGCCGCCCTCTTCCAGGTGGGCGCTCAGGCTCAGCGCCCGTGCGCCGTGCTTGCTGGCGCTGTAGGCGGCGCCGGGCACGATTCCCGACCGGACGCCGGCGATCGATGCGATCGTGACGATCAGGCCCCGGCCGCGTTCGCGCATTTCCGGCAAAACCTGCTGCATCAGGTAGAAGACTCCGTTGAGGTTCACCTTCACAACGTGGTCGAAGTCCTCGCCGCTAAGGACCGGCAGAGCCCGGTCGGGTACGTTGGTGCCGGCATTGTTAACCAGGATGTCGATCCCTGGCAGCCGGGACCCGGCCCAGGCGCAGAGCTTCTTGACGGCCTGCGGGTCGGATACATCGGCGGCGTAGGGGTAAAGGCGGTTGCCGGCTTCGGCCGCCGCCCTGGCGCGTTCCAGTTTGGCCAGGGTTCGGCCGACCGTGACGACTTCGGCCCCTTCGCGGGCCAGGCTGCGGGCCACGGCCTCGCCGATGCCGCTGCCGGCCCCGGTGACGATCGCCCCCTGCCCGTTGAGCTCCATGGCAATTCCTTTGGCCGCAAATCCGGAATTCCCAGCACCCGGAGACTGATCGAGCAGCCCGGATTCGGCTCGAGCGGGCCACCGTCGATTGACCGGAGTGATTCGGGCGGCGACACCGGGCCGGGCCGTACGCTGGCTGGGGTAGATTTTCGGCTGGCGCGGCAGTCTTTCCGGCAAGCCCATCTACCCGCTCTGGCGACTGCTGCGGCCTGGGGCCAGGGCAAGCGTCAACGGCGAGACTCACGGACTGTCCCGCTGGATGGTCCGGGCCGCAACAGGAGACCAGCATTGCATACCGCCGTAGCAATCGGGCGCGCTGGCACCAGGCATTCAACCGTCGCCCCGAATCTTCCTGGGTGCGTGGCCGCGGCCGCTTCGGGCATTGCTGCCGAAGTCTTGATCGAGGATGCCGTGTGCAACTGCATCTGGAGCTGATGCACAAGCCAGGGGGAGCCCATCCTGGTGTTGATAGCCATTACCGGCACCGACGAGGCCTAAAGCGGAACTATCCGCCACCCGGTCAAGCCCTTTGACACCGATTGCGGATGATCATAAGATCACGGCGTTGATTCTATAGATAGCCATAATGGCCAACGGCAATAGACAGGATGATCAAATGCTGAGGATAACTGCGACGGATGCGAAAAATTCGCTGGGGTCGATCCTGGCGAAAGTCAAGGAAGGCGAGACTTTTCTGATCACTTCCCGAGGCGAGCCGGTCGCCACCATCGCCCCCGTAAACAGCGATGATCTGGGTGATAAAGAAGACCGCATCAAGGAACTTGTCGCAGCCGGCGTAATGAGCGAACCGTTGGAGCCATTTGACATTGAACGGCTTGGATCGATGCCCAAACTCGAGACGCCGCGGGGTATGAACGCGGTCGACTTGATCAATCTGGAGCGAGACGGTCGCTGATGCGATTCTGGGATTCTTCGGCGATTGTCCCGCTCTTAATCAGCGAGGAGACCTCCTCAAGCCGCCTGAAGCTGCAGGAAATTGACCCGTCAATAGTCACTTGGTGGTCGACCCATGTTGAGTGCGAATCGGCCTTATCCAGGATCGAACGCCTCGACGGAGCGGCGCTGGACGCAGTCTGGGATTCCAGGGATCGGTTGACTGAATATTCGCGTTCCTGGAGAGTCATCATGCCGTCCGCCGCGATTTGCCGCAGGGCGGTTGGCTTGCTTCGGTCCCACCCTTTAAGGGCCGCCGATGCACTGCAACTTGCCGCGGCCCTGCACGTGAATGCGACGGGTCAAATCCTGGATGGGTTCGTCTGCAATGACAGGCGCCTGGCCGCCGCTGCGCAACGTGAAGGAATGCGGGTGGATTGAGCGCGATCGATCTCACCGGCTACCAGATCTAAGTCTTGTTGTTGGCGGCCGCCGGGCGGCGGCCGCCAACCGCGTTACGGCTTCAGGAGTAGGGCTGGACCGTAGGCGTAATCATCAATTCCGGGACGTTCGCGCGCGGATGCAGGGTGGCCACGAAGAGTACCGCCTGCGCCAGGTCGTCGGGATGCAGCATCTTCGCCCTACGCTCGGCGGAAGGCGGATTCTGTCGCCGATCCATGATCGGGGTGTTGACCGCGCCGGGATGGATCACGCAAAAGCGGATTCCATTGCCGCCCTCTTCGAGGTGGCCGCTCAGACTGAGCGCCCGCGCGCCATGCTTGCTGGCGTTATAGGCAGGTCCCGGGATGACTCCGGACCGCACGGCGGCGATCGAGGCGACCGTTACTATCAGACCCTCGCCGCGCGACCGCATTTCCGGTAATACCGCCCGCGTGAGGTAGAAAACGCCGTTCAGGTTGACCTTCACGATTGAGTCGAAGTCCTCGAGGCTGATTTCCGGAAATGATCGGTCCACGACGTTAGTGCCGGCATTGTTTACCAGAATGTCGACCTGGGGCAGGCGCTCGCCGGCCCACGCGTAGAGCGCCCCCATCGCTTCCAGATCTGCGACGTCGGCCGCATAGGGGTGCAGGCGGCTGCCTATTTCCGCCGCCGAGCGCTTGGCCTCCTCCAGCTTCTCGAGCGTGCGGCCAACGGTGATCACTTCAGCGCCCTCGCGAGCCAGGCAGCGGGCCACGGCTTCGCCGATTCCGCTGCCGGCGCCGGTGACGATGGCGCCTTTTCCGTCCAGTTTCATGATTGGGCTCTCCTTAAGAGCTGCAGGCGGATCGGGGATTGTTGCCGAATTGAACGGCATTGCTTCCGGTCCGTCAAATGCGGTTGATTTGTTTGGCCTAGAAGACCGGGTCCATCCCCGGCAATACGCCGAATAGCGCCCCGAAGGAGAGCAGCATCGCGATCGCGATCGCCAGCCCCCCGCCCATCAGCAGCGAAAAGGTCTTGGCGTCGGAGAAGAGGTGCATGTAGTACCCGAGGACGCCGAGGGCCTTCAGGGCCATCAGCACGAAGAGGGACACAACGATCGGCCACAGACCGATCGGCAAAAAGACCACCGCGACCTCGACCACGGTGATGATGAACAGCCAGATTCCGATCACCACGTAGTTGGGATGGTGCCGCTTGTGGTGCTCGACGGCCGCGCGCGCCTCCTCCACGACGCGGCGCCGCTCGGCTGCGATCTCGGAGCGAACGTCGGCCTGCATCAGTGCGCGCCCGGGGGGCCCACGACCGGCGCCGGGAGCAGGTAGATCAGGGTGAAGATGAAGACCCATACAAGGTCGACGAAGTGCCAGTAGAGCCCGCACATTTCGACCGAAACGTAGGATCCGCCGTCGGTCCCGGCGTCGGGGCCGGAGGGGAGTTCCTCCTCCACGCCGACCGCGTATTGCAGGGGTCGGCGGGCGTTCTCGCCCACCTTGAATACGAGCAGCGCCAGCAGCCAGACCACGCCCCAGAAGACGTGCGCCCCGTGGAACCCGGTCAGTACGAAGAAGGAGGCCCCGTACATGCTCGAGGTCATACCCAGGCCGTGCGTTCCGAAGTGGGTGAATTCGTAGACCTGGATGCCGAGGAAGAAGGTGCCCAGGCCGGCGGTGGCCAGGATGTAGTTGCGATAGGCGATGGTGTTGCCCTCGCGCAGACCGCGCAGCGCCAGGACCATGGTCAGCGAGGACATCAGCAGCACGAACGCGCCCAGCCCGGTCAGATTGATGTCCAGGTCGTGCGGGCCCAGCCCGCCTTCGGAGCTGCCGCGCCAGATGAAGAAGTTGGCGATCAGGGTCGCGAAAAACAGCGATTCCGAACCGATGAACGTCCACATGCCCAGCTTGCGCATGTCCAGCCCCAGCCCGACCCCGGGCGGGGAGTGGTGGGCGTCGGCGTGGGAGGCCATGGCTGCCTAGACCGGTTCCTTGGCCCAGGCGAAGATCGAGCCGATCATCACCAGCACGGCGACCGCCGCCAGCGGCAGGAAGTAGATGATCCCGAATCCGAACAGGGTCAACCCGCCGGCCAGGATGATCGGCCAGTAGGACGGCGGCGGCATGTGGATGTGCTCGTCGGGCGGCCCGTACAGCGGCGGCATCTGGAGCGGAGCGGTGCTGTGCCCGTTGCCGGCGCCGGCATCGTGGATCTCGGTCGCCTCGGGGTGCTTGGAGTCCCAGTAGGGCCGGTTGGAGAAGACCCGCGGCAGGGCGGCGAAGTTGTAGACCGGGACCGGCGTGGGGATGGACCACTCCAGGGTGTGGCCGTCCCAGGGATCGGGGTCGCCGACTTCCTTTGACATCAGGTTCTTGAACATGATGTAGGCGAACAGGATCGCCGAAAGCAGGGTCACGTACGCCCCGATCGTGGAGAGCATGTTCCAGAGATCCCAGCCAAATTCGGCTGGATAGGTGTAGACCCGCCGCGGCATACCGTCGTTGCCGGAGATGTGCATCGGCCCGAAGGTCAGGTTGAAGCCGATCATCGTCAGCCAGAAGTGCCACTTGCCGAGGCGTTCGCTCAGCGGCCGCGAGAACATCTTGGGCCACCAGTAGTAGATGCCGGCCAGGATTCCCATCACCGAACCGCCGAAGAGCACGTAGTGGAAGTGGGCCACGATGAAGTAGGTGTCGGTGTGCTGCTGGTCGACCGGCACCGTCGCGTGCATCATCCCGGAGAGGCCGCCGATGGTGAACATCGCCACGAACCCGACTGCGAACAGCATCGGGGTGGTGATCTGGATCGAGGCCCTCCACAGGGTCGCCGACCAGTTAAGGACCTTTACCCCGGTGGGGATGGCGATCAGCATCGTCAGGGCGGCGAAGACGCTGTTTGCGATCGGGCCCATCCCGACCGCGAACATGTGGTGGGCCCAGACCGTAAAGCCCAGGAACCCGATCGAAATGCCGGAGAAGACTATCGCCGTATAGCCGAATATCGGCTTGCGCGCAAATACCGGGATCACGTCCGAGATCATGCCCATCGCGGGCAGGATCAGGATGTAGACCTCGGGGTGGCCGAAGAACCAGAACAAGTGCTGCCAGAGGATCGGGTCGCCGCCCGGTTCGGTGGCCTGGAAGAATGTCGTGCCGACGGTGCGGTCAAAGAGCAGCAGGATGAACGCGACCGTAAGCGGCGGGAGCGCAAAGACCAGCAGGAACTGGGTCACGAGCGACATCCAGGTGAAGATCGGCAGCCGGGTGAAGGTCATCCCCGGGGCGCGCATGTTCAGGATGGTGACGATGAAATTGACCCCGGCCATGATCGAGGAGACCCCCAGGATCCCCAGCCCGACCAGGTAGTAGTTCATGCCGTTGCTGGCCGAGTACTGGTCGTCGGACAGCGGCGGGTAGGCGAACCAGCCGGCGTCGGCGGCCCCGCCGGTGAACCAGGAGACGTTGAACATCAGCCCCCCGAACAGGAATATCCAGTAGGAGAGCGCGTTGAGCCGCGGGAAGGCGACGTCGCGGGCGCCGATCTGCAGCGGAATGACGAAATTGAAGAACGCGGCGTTGATCGGCATGACGACCAGGAAGATCATGATCAGGCCGTGCATGGTGAAGAATTGGTTGAAGGTCCCTCCGTCCATCAAATCGTTGTCGGGGACCGCCAGCTGGGTACGCATGGCCAGCGCCAGTCCGCCGCCGACCAGCGAGAAGAACATCGCCGTAAACAGGTAGAGCTTGGCGATGCGCTTGTGGTCGACGGTGGTTATCCAGGCCCAGAGCCCGTATTCCTCGGTCGGCAGGGCGTGGTCTGAGTGGGCGGCGCCGGCGTGGGCTCCGGTCAGTACGGCCATCTAGCGCAGGCCTTCCAGGAAAGTTGCGATCGTGTCGGTTTCGGCGTCGGTGAGGCCGAGGGCGGGCATCAGGACGCCCGGTTTGATTTGCTCTGGATTCTGTATCCAGGCACGCAGGTTCTCCGGCGTGTTGGGGACTATGTTCGACCCGATTACAGTGCGAATGCCAAAAGCCGTCAATTCGGGGCCTTCCTGGCCCTGGATGATGGTGCCCCTGATGGCGTGACAGGCATTGCAGGTCTTTGCGACCATGAGCCGCGCGCCCTCCGACTCCACCTGTTCGGGGGTGGCGTCGCGGGTCTGGATTTCGACCCAGTCGTCGAACTGGGCCTGGGTGACGACGTGGGCCTTGATCCGCATGTCGGCGTGCGCCCAGCCGCAGAACTCGGTGCACTGACCCTCATACTCACCCACCTCTTCGGGGGTGAACTTGAAACCGTTCACCCGGCCCGGGACCACGTCCATCTTGCCGGAGAGCTTGGGAATCCAGAAACCGTGAATCACGTCTTCAGATTGCAGGGTGAGGGCCGCCTCGCGGTCGACCACCAGGTAGATCTCGTTGGCGGTCGTGACGCCGTACTCGGGGTATTCGAATTCCCACCACCACTGATTGCCGTACACGTTCACGCGCAGCGCGTCGGGGCCGGGCTCGGCGGCCTGGACCATGATCGTGCGGATGGTCAGGACCGCCAGCGCGATCACGATCGCGGCCGGAATCGCGGTCCAGACCGCTTCCAGGGTGTTGTTGCCGTGGGTCTGCGGCGGGATCCCGTCGTTGCCGGCGCGGCGGCGGTAGGCGATCAGGGCGTAGATGATCCAGCCCTCGACCCCGACCAGGATGATGCCGGAGCCGATCAGCAGGATGATGAATAGGTCCAGCGTCTGGCGGGCGTTGTCGCCGGCCGGCTCCATGATGGTCATCGGCAGTTCGCCGCAACCGGAGAGGGCCAGGGCGGCGGTCAGCGCAAGGGGCAGAAGAGCGCCCCGCGGGGGGATCAGGCGGAACGCTGCCGCTAACGCGCGATTTAGGCCAGTGATGGAGCTGCTTCCAGTCCTTCGGCGCGGTCGGCAAAGTACGCGCGCAAACCGAGAATTCGAACAGGCGCAAAATTATAGGCGCGCCCCGAATTTGAAAATCCGGCCCGGTTGCCAGAGCCCGGCCGCCGAAGGCCGATCGGGACGGGCGAATACGGCGGTTCGGCGCCGTTCGGACCGGTGCCGCCCGGGCCAGGAACGAGGAGACAAGGTGCAAGCAGATCAACTGGCCGCGCTGGGGCGCGACCTCTGCGCCGCGGCGCTGCTGCGGGGCGATTTCGTCCTCTCCTCGGGCCGCCGTTCGAATTACTACTTCGACAAGTACCTTTTCGAAACACGGCCCGAGCTGCTGGGGCCGGTCGGGAAGGCGCTGGCGGCGCGCATCCCGGACGGGACCGAGGTCCTGGCCGCCCCGGAGCTGGGCGCGGTCACGCTGGCGGCGGCGACGTCGCTTGAATCGGGACTGCCGTTCGTGATCGTGCGCCGCGAGCCCAAGGAATATGGAACGGCCCGATTTTTCGAAGGTTCGATCGCCGCCGGCCAGAACGTGCTGCTGATAGAGGACGTGGTCACCACCGGCGGCACGGCCCTCGCCGCCGCCGACCGCCTGCGCCGCTTCGGAGTGCATCTTGACACCTGCGTCTGCGTGCTCGATCGCGAGGAGGGCGGCCTGGCCCGATTCCGGGAATTTGAGATGAGGCTCGACCCGCTCTTTACCACCTCTTCGCTGGAAATAGCTTGACCGCACCGGTGCGGCTGGGCCTGCTGTTCGGCGGGCGTTCCGGCGAGCACGCGGTCTCGATCGTTTCGGCCGAATCGGTCCTGGCCGGCCTTGAGCAGACCGGCCACGCCGTGATTCCGGTCGGAATCGACCGCGGCGGGGCCTGGTTCGTGCCGTGCACCCCGGAACAGCTGCGTTCCGGGCATACGCCCCCGGCGGTCTCCGCCGCCGCGGCCGTGCAGCGGCTGTCGTCGGACTGCGACGTAGTATTCCCGCTGCTGCATGGTCCCTACGGGGAAGACGGTACGGTCCAGGGCCTGCTGGAGATGTCCGGGATCGCCTATGTCGGATCGGGCGTCCTGGGCTCGGCCGCCGGGATGGACAAGGCGGTCATGAAATCGGTGTTCGAGCGGACCGGGTTGCCGACCGCGGCCTGGCGTCTGGTTCGCCGGTCGAGCTGGCGGGACGATCGCGCCGGCGTCCTCGGGCGGCTCATCGAGGCGCTCGATCTGCCCCAGTTCGTCAAACCGGCCAATCTGGGTTCGTCGGTCGGGATCAGCAAGGCCGACAGCCGCGAGCGGCTGGCCGAGGCGATCGACCTGGCCGCCGCCTACGACACCCGCATCGTCTGCGAGCGGGCAGTCCCCGATGCGCGCGAAATCGAGGTCGCGGTGCTGGGCAACCACGCCCCCGAGGTCTCGGTGCCGGGCGAGGTTTTCCCGGGCCGCGAGTTCTACGACTACGCGGCCAAGTACGAGGATTCGGCCTCCCGCACCCAGGCCCCGGCGGAACTGGATCCGGGAACCGCCCGGGCGGTCGCCGAGGCCGCGCGCAGCGCCTTTCTGGCCCTGGATCTCGCCGGCCTGGCGCGGGTCGATTTCCTGCTGGCGCGCGGCAGCGGCGAACTCTTCATTTCAGAAGTGAACACCATGCCGGGGTTCACCCCCATCAGCATGTATCCCCAGCTCTGGGCCGAATCGGGCCT